>JAGQJJ010000652.1 GCA_020430675.1 Myxococcales bacterium | reverse complement strand
CCTGCCGCTGAGCGCGCCCGACCCGGTGGTCGAGGCGGTGCAGGATGCCCTGGCTCCCCAAGTTTCGCGCGCCCCGGGGGGCGCTCTGGTACGGGACTGATCGGGATGCGCCTGCGCTCCGAGCCCTGCCGGCACCGCGGGGTCGGCGGCCTTGCCCACCGCCATCAATTGCGCTCGGCGCGCCGTGCCCAGGGAGCCTTCGTCCGGATGGCGCCATGCTGAAGAAAAAGTGGATCCCGACGCCGCTGGTGACCGAACGCCGCCGCCCGGTCATCGCGCCCATTCGGCCACCCAGCCGCTTCCGGTCGCTGGTGCTGGCCTGGACGCTGAGCGTCGCCGCCGCTCGCCTGCTCTGGATGCGCATGCGTCGCGACCCCGATACGGTCAAGCGGAGCCTGATCGTGCGGGGCGTGTTGGAGCGGCTTGGCGGCATGTGGATCAAGGTCGGTCAGCTGCTCGGCATGCGCCGCGACCTCTTCTCGCCCGAGTTCTGCGACGTGCTCGCCGGCCTGCAGGATCAAGCCAACGGCTTCGCCTTCGAGTACACCCGGCGCACCATCGAAGACGACCTCGGCCACCCCATCGACCAGATCTTCTCCGAGTTCGAAGAGTCGCCGTTTGCCGCGGCGTCCATCGGCCAGATCCACCGCGCGGTGCTGCGCCGGGAAGGGGTGGCGGTGGCGGTCAAGATCCGCCGCCCGACCATCGCCGCCACCATGGCGGGCGACATCCGCTTCGTGACCTCGCTGTGCAACTGGGCGGTGCGGCTGCGCCTCTTCCCCTCGATGCGCTGGGGTGACTTCCAGCGCGAGTTGGATCGCACGCTCAGCGAAGAGGTGGACTACCGCTACGAAGCGACCGCCATCCGCGACATGCGGCGCAACCTGAAGCGGCATGGCATCTATGCGCCCCGGGTCTTTCGGCGCTACCTGTCGGAGCGGGTGCTGGTCATGGAGTTCGTGCGCGGCGCCTTGATGTCCGACGTCTTGCGCCTCGAACACGAAGATCCCCAGCGCCTCGAAGCGTGGCTGACCGAGAACGACATTCAGCGCCGCAAGCTCGGCCGCCGCCTCTTCATGTCGCTGGCGCGGCAGCTCTACGAAGACAACTACTTCCACGGCGATCTGCACCCGGGCAACATCGTGCTGCTGCGCGGCAGCCGCATCGCGTTGATCGACTTCGGCTCGGTGGGCTGGCTGGAGGCCGATTTCCTCAGCCGTTACAACGAGATGCAGAAGGCGCTTGGCACCCAGCAGTACGCCAAGGCGGCCGATCTGTTCCTTCTGCTCGGGCCCGAGCTGCCCCCAACCGGGGTCGACGAGGCCAAAGAAGAGCTGATCGTCTTCATGCGCAACTGGGCCCTGCGCGCCCGCACGCCCAAGATCTCCTTCAGCCTGAAGTCGATCGGTCACGCCTACAGCGCCATGGCGCAGACGGTCGCGCGGTATCGCATCCCGGCGACCTGGTCCTTTCTGCGGGTCAACCGGGCGCAGCTCACGCTCGACACGTCGCTGCGGGCGCTGACCCCAGAGATGGACTACTTTGCGCTCATCCGCGCCTATAACCGGAAGGCGGCACAGCGGCAGATGAGAGCGTCGCTGGCGCCCGAAGCGCTGGGCAAGCAGGTGGCCGAGCTGGTCACCGAGGTGCCCAAGATCGTGCGCGGGGCGGTCGAAGAGAGCTTCTACGACCTGGAGTATCTGCGGCGTCGCGCGCGCCAGGTGCAGGGCACGCTGGATCGCGCGGCGATGGTCGGCAGCATGATGGCCACCGCGCTGGCCTTGGGCATGGTGGTCCTCGGCAGCGGTCTGGTCCTGCTCTATCTGCACCAGTCGGGCGTCAAGCTGCCCATCTCGCCTCAACTCGACGCCACGCTCGCCAGCGCCGATCCGATCGCGCCCGAGGTGTGGTGGCTCATCCTGGGCGGGATGCTCGTCACCCTGATCCAGACATGGCGCATGCGCGCCCGGCTGCACAACCCCATCCTGCGGGTCAAGAGACGCTGATCGGGCGCCCGGTCTGGTCGGTTGCGGTCACCTCGCCTTGGGCGCCGGTGGCGGCTCGAGCAGCCTCAAGCCGTCTCGACAATCGATCATGCGGGTCTGGGCACGGTCCATCGCGGCGTCGAAGTCCATGGGTCTCCTTGCCTGCGATTCGTGGGAGCCAACGAAGACGGTGCACCGGGCACCTCGCCCGCCTGCGACCCGAGCGCGCGTCGGCTTCATGGAAGCGGCGTCGTCTGCGGGGCGCAAGGGGCGCCACACGGCGCGCGATGAGAAGCTCGATGAACGCAGTGCCTTGCCGTCCTCGGGAGGGCGTCCACGGTGCCTTGAGCCCGCCGGGCGTTGAAGCTTGACAGCCTGTGCCCGCCATGGGACGCACGGGCCGCCCGGTGGTTGGCGTTGCACGAGGTGAAGATGAACGACCACGCGGTACGCCAAACCGAGGGGCCGGCCCGCTGGACGTCGACGATCGGCATCATCGGCGGTCTTGGGCCCTTTGCGCACCTCGACTTCGAGCGGCATCTGCTCGAAGCGACGCCTGACGCGCGCAACGATCAGGACCATCCGCCGTGGATTCTGTCGTCGATGCCCGGCACGCCGGATCGGACCGCTGCGCTGCTCGCGGGCGGGCCCTCGCCCGTGCCGGCGTTGCGCGAGAGCCTGCGGCGGGTCGCCCCAGTGGCCGACTTTGTCGTGATCCCCTGCAATACGGCGCACGTCTTCATCGACGCGCTGCGCGGTCCTGAGCTGCCGCCGATCTTGAGCATCGTCGACGAGAGCATCCGCGCCGCGCTCGCCCAGGTCGGATCGACCGGCCGGGTGGGCATCCTGGCCACCACGGGCACGCTGAAGACCGGGCTCTACCCGAGCCGCGCGGCGATCCTCGCCCCGGGCCTGGCGTGGATCTCGCTGCTCGACCTGCCCAACGGGTCGAAGGCTCAAGAGAGGCTCACCATGCGCCCGATCTACGGTCCGCCCCGCGAGGGTGGAGGCTTTGTGGGTGGCGGCATCAAAGCCGGGCACAGCGCCGATCCGGTGACCGGCCGGCCGCATCGCGAGACCCTGGCCGAAGGCGTGTTGTTGCTCCGCGATGCCGGAGCCGAGGTGGTCGTGATGGCCTGCACCGAGATCCCGCTGGCGCTCGGTCGTGGTCGCGTGGCCGGCGTGCCCCTGATCGATCCGCTGGCCGTGACCGCCCGAACCGCGGTGGCGATCGCCTCGGGCCGTCATTCGCTGCCCTGACATCCGCCTCACGGAACGGCGAGCGCGACGGCGAGGTGCTCATCGAAGTCCCATCTGACCCACGCCGCGTGGCATCCATACTTTGCCTTCGATCCCTCTGTCAGCGACTCCATATCTTCTGATCGGCC
>JAGQJJ010000651.1 GCA_020430675.1 Myxococcales bacterium | reverse complement strand
TTGCCCTCGGCGCCCCGGTGCGCGCCGCCGACGCGCGCTACGAGGCCCTGCTGGCGGCGGCAAGCGACGCGCCGAAGCCGGTGGCGCACGACCCCGAGACGCTGGCGATGCTGCTCTATACCAGCGGCACCACTGGGCGGCCGAAGGGCGTGATGCTGCCGCACCGGCAGATCTTCTGGAACGCGATCAATACGGTCTACGCCACCGACCTGTCGCCCGAGGACCGCGCGCTGGCGTTCCTGCCGCTGTTCCACACCGGCGGGCTCAACTGCCTCGCCACGCCGACGCTCTACCGCGGCGGCACGGTGGCGCTGATGGGCGGCTTCGACGCCGAGCGGTCGCTGCAGATCATCGAAGAGTGGCGCATCACCGCGACGGTGGCGGTGCCCACGATGTACCAGATGCTGCTCGACGCCGGGCTCGACGGGCGCGATACGACCAGCCTCAAGACCATCCTGTGCGGGGGCGCGCCGCTGCCCGACCCGCTGCTCGATGCGTGGCTCGACCGGGGCTTCAAGTTCCGCCAGGGCTTCGGCATGACCGAAGTGGGCCCGAACTGCTTCTCGCTGCCGCCGTGGATGGTGGCCAAGAAGCGCGGCAGCGTGGGCCAGCCGGTGCTGCACGCCGCGGCGCAGATCGTCGATGAAGCCGGCGCGCCGCTGCCGGCGGGCGCGGTCGGCGAGCTTTGCCTGGGCGGACCGATGGTCTGCGCGGGCTACTGGGACGACCCCGAGAACACGGCAAAGTCTTTGCGAAACGGGTGGTTCCACACCGGGGACTACGCCCGCTACGACAAAGACGGCTTCTTCTACGTGGCCGGCCGCAAGAAGGACATGTTCATCAGCGGCGGCGAGAACGTGTACCCCGCCGAGATCGAGAACGTGGTGCTGGGCTTCGAGGGCGTGGACGAGGTGGCCGTGGTGGGCGAGGCCGACGCCAAGTGGGGCGAGGTGGGCGTGGCCGTGATCGTGCCGCGCCCGGGCCGCCCCGTGGATCTGGCCGCCCTGGAGGCCCACTGCCGGGGCAGCCTGGCGAAGTTCAAGGTGCCCAAGCGCTACGCGGTGGTCGACGCGCTACCGAAGAACGCCAGCGGCAAGGTGATCAAGCCGGCGATCCGAGCGCGCTTCGTGCCGACGTGAGGATGTTGATTCGGGGCCCGTCGCCGGCCTCGCCGCGGGTGCGTCGAGGCGATCTTGTTTCTCACCGTGCGCGGCGGCGGGCCCCACCTTTTTATGCGCGTTTGCGCCGCGCGGCGCCACCCCTTGCCGCCGGTGGGGTGAATCGGCTACGCCCTTCGCTTGAGGACGCCTTCGCCGAGGAGCTGCCGTGGCCACCCTGATCAAGCGTTATCGCAACCGCCGCCTCTACGACACGGGGCGCAGCGCCTATATCACCCTCGATGACCTGGCCGATGACCTGGCCAAAGGCGCCGAGGTCAAGGTGGTCGACGCGGCGACGGGCGAGGATCTGACCCGCCGCACGCTGGTGCAGGTGCTGCTGACCGACGCGCACGTCAAGAAGCTCGATTTTCTGCCCGATGACTTCCTGCGCACGCTGATCCAGCTTGAGGATCCGTCGCGCATGCAGTTGTTCGCGCATTACATGAAGATGACCCTCAGCTCGTTTGCGCTCGCCCAGAACGCGCTCAATACGAACCTCGAAGTGCTGCGCGGCATGGCGCCCGGGCCAGCCGACATGCTGTCGTCGCTGGCGGGCCTGCTGCGCGGGGCGGGGGATCGCACGAAAGGCAAGTGACGCGATGGCTCCCTGGCTGCTCGCGGCGGTGTTGCTCGGCTCACCCCGCTTTGCGGTGGTGCGCGAGTGCGCCCCGTCGCCGACGGTTGGCTGGCAGAACACGCTGTACCGCGACCCCGCGCCGGGCCTCTTCCGCCAGGAGGACTTCCGCGAGGTCTCGTGGTGGGGTGACGCCGCCGAGGGCGATCCGACCGCGAGCCAGCTGATCGCCGATTGTTTCGGCGATCCGGCGCCGCATAGCGGCCTGGTCATCCTGCACGCGCTCGCGCCGCTGCCTGGCGCGCCGGCGCATCCGCGGCCGGTGCTGCTCGTGCCCGGCGCCGGCGACAACGCCATCCGCTCCTATACCTTCATGGCGCTCAGTCTGCGCGCGGCGGGTTTTCAAACCTATGCGCTGACCTTCGCCCACCGCCACGGCGACAACTTCCAGCAGGCCGAGCAGGTGGCCAACGCGCTCGCGGTCATCGGCGCGCGGCACCCGGGGGTCAAGATCGACGTCATCGCCCACTCGAAGGGCGGCATGCCGGCGCGCATCTATGCCAGCAACCACCCCGGCGCCGACTGGTCGACGGCGCACCCCGACTACGACGCCAACGGCACGCGCTATCGCGGTGATATCGGAAGACTTTTTTTTCTTGGATCGCCGCTCGGCGGCATCGACACCGCGTTCCGCTGGCCCAGCAGCAACTTCTTCGCCGTCTATGGCGAGCCGCTCGACTCGCCGGCGAGCTGGACGACGTTCTACCTGGCCGGCAACCGCTTCTTCCCGACCGATCTGAGCGACTACCAGATCTACGCGCCAAGCGCGTTTGCCGGGCAGGCGCAGATGCTGGCGCGCTGGGATGAGGTCTACGCCCTGCCCGGCGAGACGCCGCTGCTTGGCATCTACGCGGTGCAGCAGGACTGGTGGACGACCTACTACGGCGGCGCCGGCTTTGTCAGCGACGCGCCTGGCATCGAGACGGCCATCGAAGACGGCGGCGCGACCATCGCCGCGCTGGGCGAAGCGGGGCTCGACCCCGACATCGAGCTGTACCTCGCCGCCGGCGGCAACCCGGTGCTCAGCTCGGCCGGCTTCGGTGGCGTGGTCTTCCAGCTCTGGTGGAGCGACGCCGACGCCGCCGGCCTGCGCAATTTCTGGCAGGACGGCGTGCAGGCGGTGCTCGACCTGTACTTCCCGTGGTGGGCGATCTTCGAAGATGACCTCGACCGCCTCGCGGCGGGCACCGCGTTCCTCGGTGAGATCAGCGGCCCGTCCGATGGCCTGCTCTTTGTCGACAGCGCGCTCGACGAAGAGGCGCTCGGCGCGCGCGGCGCCCAGGCGACCGAGGTGCGCCTCTTCCGCGCGCTCAACCACGTCGAGCTGCTCGCCGCCGGTTCGCTTTTCTCGGCCTTTCACGCCGACCGCAACAACGGCTTCTACGACCCGACGCTGGCCGCGCGGTATGCCGAAGCCGATAACCAGATCGTCGAGTGGATCATCGCCCGCCTGTCGCAGCCGGTGCCCGAAGCCATGCCCGCGCAAGCCGACGCCGGCCCGCCCGACGCGGCGTTTGAAGACGCGGCGCCCCAAGACGCGGCGCCCCAAGACGCTGAGGCGGTCGACGCGGCCCCCGACGCCGCG
>JAGQJJ010000650.1 GCA_020430675.1 Myxococcales bacterium | reverse complement strand
CCGCGTTGGCCATCGTTTGGCAGCGCGCGGCGACGGCGAGCGCCAATCGGTGGTAGCGGGCGTAGATATGCTGGGCCTGGGGCAGAAAATGGGTCGAGTTGACCGATCCCATATGGGTCTGAAACGAATGGCAATGTTTGACGCGATCGAGGTTGCCGCGCAGCACGTTGGTCGCGGGGCAGGTCTCGTTGCCGGTCATCCAGTCGCCCATGCCATAGCTCCAGTCGGGCAACTGCGCGAACTCGGCGATGGTCATCGGGCGCTCGATGAGCACCTGCGGGCCGGTGGGCCCGACCGGGGCGATGCTGGTGAACTCGGCGTCGCCCTGCACCGGGGCGCGGTCGGTGAAATAGCGCAAGGCGACGTCGCCGACGCGCGGGCCAAGGCCGGCGTGCAGCATCGCCTGGCGCACGAGCCAGGTGTGCTCGCCGTAGAGCGTGCCCCGCGCAGCGTCGGGGCCGTCGCCGCACTGGGCCACGCCCTCGAAGCACGCCGCCTGATCGACGGTCGTGCGCCGGCGGATGTCACCGGGCCAGCATTGGGAGTCAAAGGCAAAGGCCGAAGTCGCTGTCAGCAGCAGCGCGAGACCGACCAGGGTTCTCATGGGCCCCCCTCGACGCGACGGCGGTAGATGACGCGCTCCCAATCATCGGCGGCGTTGAGGCGGTTGTCGCCGCAGCGAAAGCCATGGTCGAGGGTGTCTTCGCCCAGATGCCAGCACAGGCGCCGATCGGCGTCGTCGGCGCTGACTTCGCAGGTGTTGCGGGCCACGACCGCGCCGCCGGGGGCAAAGCCGAAGCCCTCGCCGGGCACGAAGTACCATTCGACATCGAGGTGGCGATGGCTCGGGCCCTCGGTGGGGCGGAAGACCTCGGCGGTCAGGCCCTCGGCGGCCAGCGTCAACGCCGGCGCGCCGCGGGGACGGCAGCCCACCAGGACGTGGTCGCCGGCGCAGGCGGCGGTCAGCTCGGCGAGGGGCAGGCCGTCGTCGGCGTAGCGGCTGCGATGGCAGAGCACATAGCCGCGCAGCGCGATCTCGTCGTCGGTCAGGTTCTGCTGCACGCCCGGGGTGGGATCGGGCGGCACGTCGCGGTGCAGGACGAGGCGCTCGTAGCCGGGATCGAAGTTGAGGAAGATATCGCCGCAGCGATAGCCATTGCTGAGCGTGTCGATATAGGTATGCCAGCACAGGCGACGTTCGGGCTCGGGCAGGTCGCCGAAGTCGCAGGCGTCGCGGTTGACCGGCAGGCCGGCGGGCGCAAAACCCCACGACCAATCGGTCGAGAAATACCAGCCCACGCCGTTGTGCACGGTGGTCCGGTGCGCGTCGTAGCCGACATCGGTGAGGACGGGGTCGCGCTCGCCCTCGGCGACCAGCGTGAAGTCCGGCGCGCCGAAGGGCCGGCAGGCCAGCGCGAGTTGGGCGCCGTCGCAGGTGGCGAGCAGCGCGTCGAGGTCGGCGCCTTCGTCCGTGAAATCGCCCGCGAAGCAGGTGGAGAAGCCGCGCGCGCGCAGGCCGGCTTCGGTGACGTGCTGCCGCACGCCCGGCGCGAGCGCCATGGCATCGCCACAGCCGACGAGCTGCTCGTCGGTGATACCATCGCAGTCCTGGTCGATGCCATCACAGCCCTCGGCGATGGGCGTATTGCCGCCCTGGCAGATGAGATGGCCGCGCAAGCACACCGTGTGTCCCTCGGCGCAGCGACCGCGCTTGTCGGGCACATCGCAGGGGTCGTCCACGTCGAGCGGGTCTTCGTCGACGATGCCATCGCAGTCTTCGTCGATGCCATCGCAGGTCTCGATGCCCGGGGGCGCGGCGACCGCGTCGCAGGTGGGCGCGCCGTCGCGGCAACGCATGGTGCCGTCGGCCGCGCAGGCGCCCCGGCCGACGGCGCAGGCCGGACCGGCGGGCAGGTCTTCGTCGATGGCGCCGTCGCAGTCCTGATCGATGCCATCGCAGATCTCATCGGTGGCATCGGGCGGCATGGCATCGCAGACCAGGGCGCCGTCGGCGCAGCGCAGCATGCCCTCGACGCGGCAGCCGCCTTCGCCGGTCGCGCAGGGCGCGCCAAGGCCGGCGACGTTGTCGATGATGCCATCGCAGTCATCGTCGCGCCCGTTGCAGCGCTCGGGGCCGATGAATTGATTCGGCGCGTCGCAGACCAGGGCGCCGAGCAGCAGGTCGCAGACGCGATGGCCCGGTTGGCCGCACCCGCCCTCGCAGGGCGCGTCGAGCCCGTCGACGTCGTCCACGACGCCGTTGCAGTCATCGTCGAGCGCGTTGCATTGCTCGGGTCCGGGCTCGACGGCGCCCTCGCAGGGGCCGAAGCCGCGGCCATCGTCGGCGCAGACCTGCACGCCGCGGCGGCAGGGGCCGACGCCGAGGGTCTCGGGCGGGCCGGCATAGCAGCCTTGCCGCGTGCCCGGGGCGCAGGCGCAGTCGCCGCCCTCGTCGACGTGGCCGTCGCAGTCGTCGTCGACCTGATTGCAGACCTCGGCGGCGGGCAGGATCTGGCCGACGCAGGCCCCGGGCCGGCCCGCTTCGCAGGTGCGCAGGCCGGCCCGGCAGCGCCCCACGCCGGCCGTCTCGGGCGGGCCGTCATCGCAGGGCTCGACCAGCGGCGCGCCGTCGGCGCCTTCATCGACGGCGCCGTCGCAGTCCTCGTCGGTGCCGTCGCAGCGCTCGGGGCGCGCGCCTACGAGGTCAAGGCAGCGCACCTCGCCCTCGCGACAGGTCAGTCGGCCGCGTCCGCAGAGGCCGGGCAGCCCGGTCGGACAGGGCGCGCCGCCGCCGGGATCGCCCTCGTCAACCGCGCCGTCGCAGTCGTCGTCGATGCCATTGCACCGCTCATCGCGCGGCGCGACCGGCGGCGCGTCACAGCGGGTCGCCGCGCCGTCAGGGGCGCAGATTCGGCGCCCGACGGCCGCGCACGCGCCGACGCCGCCGCCGCAGACCTCGCCCCAATCGGCGAAGTCCTCATCGATGGCGCCATCGCAGTCATCGTCGCGGTCATTGCAAAGCTCGGCCGGGCCGCGACAGGCCGCGAAGGCGCCGTCGACGCAGGTCCGCATGCCCGCGCAGGCGCCCGTGGCGCAGGGCTGCGTCTCACCGTCGGTGCATTGCTCGCGACTCGGCGCGGCATCAGGCTGCGTGGCATCAAGCGGCGCGGCATCAAGCGTCGCGGCGTCAGGCGGCGGCGCGGAATCCGGGAGCGCCGCATCTTTGGGCGCCCCGTCCGGTGGCCCCTCATCGCGGGCCGCATCGAGCGCGGGAAAACCGAGGTCCGGTTCGCTGGCCCCATCGATCACCGGGCCATCACCGTCTTCGGCGGGGGCGGAGGTCTCGCCACAGGCCCAGATCAGCATCAGCAACCATGGCCCGACGCAT
>JAGQJJ010000649.1 GCA_020430675.1 Myxococcales bacterium | reverse complement strand
TGGGGAAGGCCTGCGCGTTGGCCAGGTCGGCCAGGGCGCGGATGATCATCACCGCCAGCTCGTCGTCGCCGCCGACGGTCATCCAGGCGTTGACCAAGGCCGGCACCGCGCGCACGTCGCCGCTCTCGCCCAGATCGCCCAGCGCAAACGCCGCTGCGGCGCGCACATCGGCGTCGGGATCGGCGGCGAGCAGACCCGCGATGGCGTCGAACGCGCCCATGATGCCCAGCCGGCCCAGCGTGCAGGCGGCGCCGATGCGCACCTCGGCGTCGGCGTCGGCCAGCGCGTCGTAGAGCAGCTTGACCGCCTCCAGATCGGCGGGCCACACGATCTGGGTCAGCGCCAGGCTGGGGTTGCCGGGGTCTTCGCCCGAGAAGGCCTCGATCGGCAGCTTCTTCGCGCGGGCCTGGGCGATGCCGATCAACGCCGAGAAGGCCTCGCCGCGCACCGCCTCGTCGGGGTCGCGCAGCAGGCTGACCAGCGGCGGCACGGCGCGGGCATCGGCGATCTGGCCCAGCGCCTCGCATGCCGCCGCGCGCAACGTGGCATCGCCATCGCGCAGCGCATGGGTCAGCGTGCCGACCGCCTTGGGCGACCCCAACGCGCCCAGCGCCTCGGCGGCGCTGATCCGCGCGGCGATGGTCGCGCCGTGCAGCAGGGCCTGCAGCTGCGCTTCGAGGCTCATCAGGTCAACCCAAACCGGGCCAGCTTCTTGTGCAGGCCCTCGCGCGTGATGCCGAGCATGCGCGCGGTCTGCGTCTTGTTCTCATCGTTCTCGCGCAGGGCGCGCAGCAGCAGCACACGCTCGACCGCGTCCATCATCTCTTTGAGCGAACCGCTGGGCACGTCGGGGTGTTCGAGCACGCCAGTCTGTCCCAGGATCCGCGGCGAGAGATCCTCGACCAGCACCAGGTCGCCCTCGATGCGCTGGATGAGCACGCGCTGCAGCTCGTTTTGCAGCTCGCGCACGTTGCCCGGCCAGTCATAGGCGCGCAGGCGGGCCAGCGCCTCGGGCGTGAAGCCGTTGGTCGGCCGGCCGAACTCCTTGCTGTAGCGCGCGATGAAATGCCGCGCCAGCGCGGGGATGTCGTCGCGGCGCGCGCGCAGCGGCGGCAGGTGAATGGGATAGACATGCAGCCGATAGAAGAGGTCTTCGCGGAACGCCCGCTCGCGGACCATCTGCTCCAGATCGCGGTGCGTGGCGCTGACGATGCGCACGTCGATCCGCTTGGGCCGCGGCGCGCCCAGCGGCCAGATCTCGCCCTCCTGCACGACGCGCAGCAGCTTGGCCTGCAACGCCAGCGGCATCTCGCCCAGCTCGTCGAGGAAGATGGTGCCGCCGTCGGCCAGCTCGAAGAGGCCCTTCTTGTCGCGATCGGCGCCGGTGAAAGCGCCGCGCACGTGGCCGAAAAGCTCGCTCTCCAGCAGGTTCTCGGGCAGCGCGCTGCAATTCTGGGCGACGAAGAGGCGCTCTTTGCGTTGGCTGCCGTAATGCAGGGCGCGGGCGACCAGCTCCTTGCCGGTGCCGGTCTCGCCGGTGATCAGCACCGGCACGCGGGTGTCGCGCACCTTCTCGACCGCGTCGAGCACCGCTTGCATGGCGGCGCTGTCGCCGATGATGCCGCTATAGGTCTCGGCCTGCTCCTTCTGCTTCAGGTAGCGGTTCTCGCGATCGAGGCGCTGCTCGGCGAGGCGCAAACGGGCGACGAGGCGGGCGTTTTCGGCGGCGAACGAGATGTTGCTGGCCGCGACGGTGAGCACTTCGAGGTCGTCGCCGCTGAACAGGCCGGGCGCGTCGCGGTTGTCGACCTGGATGACGCCGCTGATCTGGGCGCTGGTCCAGAGCGGCACCGCGAGGGTGCTGGCGAGACCGGCCTGCACCGCCGAGCGCGCATCGCTCAGCTCGCGCTGCGCGTTGGTCAGCAGGAGCCCGGCGCGCTCATCGAGCACGCGGCGCAGCAGGGTGCGACTGACCGGGATCTCGACCTCGCCGCCGTCGCGCCGTTGGGCGAGCATCACCGGGAAGCGCCCGCCGCGCTCTTCGAGGGCGATCGCGAGGTGCGTGGCGCGCGGCAGCAGCTCAAAGACCAGTCGCGCCGCCACTTGCAGCACCGCGTCGAGGTCGACGCTGGTGCCCAACGCGAGCGTGTGGCGGTAGAGCACGCCCAACCGGCCGGGCCGCGCGGCGAGTCGGTCGGCATAGCCTGCGACGCCGTCGATCGAGCGCCGGGCGATGATCTCGTCTTCGGCGGCTTCGTCGAGGTGCACGCGCACGATGACGGGCTCGTCGGGATCGCCCAGCCAGAGCTCGTCACCCTGCCACAACTCGGCCTCGCGATTGGCGCCGACCAGCTCGGTCTGGCGATCGCCGCGCCGATGCACCGAGCCGTTGCTGCTGCCCAGGTCGAGGAAGCGCACCGCGCCATCGGCGGCGCGTTCAATGCGACCGTGCTGCCCGCTCAGATGCGCGTCGGGCAATTGAAGCCCGGCGCTCGGCGCCCGGCCGATCGCCGCTGGCAGCGCCAATGTGGCGCGCAACCCAGCGCGAGCGCCGCTGACCACCTCCAGGGTCAAGGTGTCGGCGGGGGCGGCCATTCGTCCTCTCTTCGGGCGTTTGTGGCGGGGGGCGGCTCAGCCCTTCTTGTGCTTCAGCTTCGCGATCAACAGGTCGGTGGTATAGACCGCGCCTTTGTAGCGCTTGTCCTTCTCGGCGCGCGCGTCGTCGGCCGCGCGAATCTTCTCCATCGCCGGGATGATCGAAGCGTCGCCCAGGCGATCGAGGCCGAAGAAGACCACATTGCGCAGCACAAGGTCTTCGGTGCCGGCGACCTTGACCAAGGCATCGCGGGCCGCGGGCACGGCGTCGCCCTTCGTCTGGGCCAGGCGATAGGCGGCCAGCAGGCGGATGGCGTCTTCCTTGGCCTCCAGCTTGCCCGCGAGGCAGGCCACATCGGCCTTGCACTCGCGCACCACCGCCAGCTTGGCCTCAACCTCGCCGAAATTGCCCTTCTGCTCTTCGTAGCCCTTGATGTCCTGCGCCAGCGCCTGCTTGAGCTCGGGCTTCTCGACCTTGCCGATCTTCTCGTTGTTGTCGGCAATCCAGGCGTCGAGGCCCTTCTTGATGTCATCGATGGCCTTCTGGAACTTGGCCATCGTCTTCTCATCGCTGCCATCGAGCAGGTTGGCGATGGCCAGCGCGACCTGCACCCGGAAGCCCTGGCTGACCGGGTCGTACTGATTGACCTCTTTGGTCAGCAGCGTCATCAGGTCGGGGATGGCCTTGGTGCTGCCCAGGAAGGCCAACTGCTGCACCGCGGCCAGCTTGTGCTCCAGGGCCAGCTCTTTGTCGGCGGCCACCTTCATCAGCGGATCGACGGCCCGCTCATCG
>JAGQJJ010000648.1 GCA_020430675.1 Myxococcales bacterium | reverse complement strand
CCGACGAGGCCGTCTTCGCCGCGACGCTGGCCGATGCGCCGGGCGCGCGCCTGGCGGCGGGGCTGCCGGTGAGCGCGTCGCCTTACGCCGAGCTGGCCGTCGTGCGGGCGATGGGGGAGGGGGCCGCGACGGGCGACCCGCGCGCGTTTGCGGCGCTGCGCAAGGCGCTGGGGCCGAGCGCCGACCCGGGGCTCGTGGCGCTGGCCGAGCAGGCCATCGCGGCGGCGGCGGCGGGGCTCGACGATCTCGATGGCTGCCAGGCGGCGCTGGCGGTGGCCGACAAAGCCAGCGCGCGGCCGGGCGTGGCGCCGGAGCTGCGCTTCGATATTCTCGAAAAGCGATTGCAGATCAGCGCCTTCCTCGATGAGCGAGGGCCCGGACGCGCCCACCTTGACGCGCTCGAAGCGCTGGTGCCGACGCTGCACTCACCGTTCTACGCGGCGCGCCTGTTGCTGGCCCGCGGCGAGTTTGTGGCCCCGCTCGACGCCCGCCGGGCCGAGCTGGATCTGCGCGAGGCCGAGCGTTTGTTTGCGGCGCACGGGTACGCCGACTGGGCCGATCTGGCCGGCGAGGCGGCGCGATGAAAGCCCGCGCCGTCGGCTTCGGCCTCGCGTTCGCGCTCTGCGCCTGCGCGAGCGAGCCGCCCACGGCGTCGCAGGCGCCCGCGGCGGCGCAGGTCACCCGGCTGCGCGTGCACGATGGCACTCCGCTGGAGTTGCGCCCGGCCCCGCTCGATGAGCGACGGCTGCGCGCCGACCTGGCGGCGGCGCTGATCGAATCCGGGTTGCCCGTCGGCGCCGAGGCGCCCGATGTCTGGCGCCTGGCGAGCGGGCTTGAGCGCGCCTGGCGTCGCGCCGGCATCGATCTGGACGCCCTGCGCATCGGTTGGGAGGTCGAGATCGAAGCCGAGCTGGTCTATGGCATCGCGGTGCCCGATGGGCTGGCCCCGAAAGCGACCGAAGGCACCGCAAAGGCGGTCTGGTCCATCGAGCTGCGGCTGCGGCCACCCAAGAGCGATGAGAAGCTGTACGCCGACGTCGAAGCCGCTGATGAGGCGCCGTTTGCGGGCGACGCGGCGGCGCTCGGCCCGGCGCTTGAGGCCCGGGCGGCGGCGGCGACGCGGCGGGCGGCGGCCAATATCATGGTGCGGGTCAACGCGCTGCGCCAGCCGGTGGCGGCGCTCATCGACGGCCTCGCCGCGTCCGATCCCGAAGTGCGGCGCGCCAGCGCCGGCCGGCTGGCGATGCTGCGCAGCGCCGAGGCGGTCCCGGCGATGATCGGGCGTCTCGCGACCGAGGCCGATCGCGACGTGCTGCTGCGCCTCATCGGCGCGCTGGCCGAGATCGGCGACGATCGCGCCGTCGAGCCGCTGATCGAGCTGGCCGACCCGCGCGATCGCGAGGTGCTGCGCGCGGTCATCGACGCGCTCGCCGCGATGGGCGGGCAGCGCGCCGGCGACTTCTTCGATCTGCTTTCGGCGCATGATGACGCCGACATCCGCTTGATGGTCGAACAGGCGCGGGCGCGCATGCGCCGTCCGCAGGTGCCGCAATGAAGCCCGAAGTGCGCGTCGAGCGCGAGGGCCCGGTCGCGCTGCTGATCGTCGACCGACCGAAGGCCCGCAACGCCATCGCCCGCAAGACGATGGGCGAGTTGGCCGCGGCGATCGACCAGCTCGCGGGCGACGCGACCCTGCGGGCGGTCGTGCTCGGCGGCGGCGGCGGCCACTTCATCTCGGGCGGTGACCTGCGCGACCTGATGGCGGTGCGCACCGCTGTTGAAGCCGCGGCCATGGCGGCGCGCATGCAGGCGGTGCTCGGCGCGCTCGAGGCGCTGCCGGTGCCGGTCATCGCCGCCATCGAGCGCTTTGCGTACGGCGGCGGCGCGGAGGTCGCGCTGGCCTGCGATCTACGAGTCATGGGCCACGACGCGCATTTTGGTCTGCGGCAGCTCGACTTCGCGGTGACCACCGCCTGGGGCGGCACGCGGCGCCTCCTGCGACTGGTGGGCCGCAGTCGTGCGCTGCGCCTGTTGTGGACGGCCGCCGACGTGCCGGCCAGCGAGGCCTTGACCCTGGGCCTGGCCGATGATGTGGCGCGCCCCGGCGAGTCGGCCCGCGATTGCGCGTTGCGGTTGGCACGCACCCTCGCGACCCGCCCCGCAGGCGCGGTCGCGGCGATGAAGCGTCTGGTGGTCGAGGGCGCCGATCTCGACGCGGCGGCCCACGGCCGCTTCGAGGCGCGCGTCATGGGCGAGGTCTGGGCCGCGCCCCCGCATTGGGCGGCGGTCGACGCTTTTTTTGCGTCGCGGGTCAAACCCGACGCTGCGCTTCAAGAGGAGGCCATCGTGGCCACGGCATCGTCCACGCGCGGGCGCTTCATCGTCTTCGAGGGCCTCGACGGGGCCGGCACGACGACTCAGGCCGCTCTGTTGACGCGCTGGCTGCGCCGCCAGGGCCGTCCCGTCAGGCAGACCGCCCAGCCCAGCAGCGGTCCGGTCGGCAACCTGCTGCGCCAGGCGATGGGCCGCCGCGTCGTCGCGCCCGATGGTCAGCGTCTCGATCCGCGCGCGATCGCCGGCCTGTTTGTCGCCGATCGCGCCGACCATCTGCGGGTCGAGATCGAGCCCGCGCTGGCCGCCGGCGCGGACGTGGTCTGCGATCGCTACCTGTACAGCAGCCTCGCCTACCAGGGGGCCGAGTGCGATCCGGGCTGGGTCGCGTCGCTGAACGCCCCCTTTCCGGCGCCCGACGTGGTGCTCTACGTCGCCGTGCCGGTCGAGGTCGCCGCCGAGCGCCGTGCGCGCCGCGCGGGCCAGCCCGAGATCTTCGAGGTCGACGACTTTCAGTGCCGCGTCGCCGAGGGCTACGCCAATATCGCGCGCTGGCGCCCCGATGATCCCGTCGTCACGATCGACGGCGCCCGCAGCCCACGCGCCGTGCAACGCGACTGCCGCGCGGCCGTCGCGCGTTTGCGCCGAACCGCCGAGTAGCTGAAGCGTGGATTCGGCGCCTCGCTCGATATATGGTGGCGGCATGATCGTCCGCGCCCTGCTCGCTGCCCTTCTGCTCGCCGCGCCCGCCTCACTCCGGGCCGCTGCGCCCAAGGCCGATGAAGCCGTGCTCGTCGAAGGCGCCCTGGCCCGATCCGAGGTCCGCTCGGTCATCGAGCGCGGGCCACAACGCTTCATCGCCTCGCTGCGCGTCGCCGCTCACCTCGAAAAAGGCCGCTTCGTCGGCTTTCGCATCGAGGGCTTCGCCGCCGACGCGCCCATGGTCAACAGCCAGTCGGTGCAGCCCGGCGACGTCATCTTGTCGGTCAACCGCGAACCCCTCGAACGGCCCGAGCAGTTCATGCGCGCCTGGGAGGTCGTCAAAGAGGCCGACACCCTC
>JAGQJJ010000647.1 GCA_020430675.1 Myxococcales bacterium | reverse complement strand
CGACCAGCGCCAGGTTCTCTTCCTGGTAGACGCGGCGCATGGGCTCGGCGGCGGCGATGGGGATGATCGGCGAGCCGTCGACCCAATGCTCCTCGGCGCCCGCGCTGGCCAGGGCTTCGCCGAGGCGCCGGCCGGCGCCGTGCACGACGATGGGCACGAGCCCCACGCGCTGCAGGAACGCGAGCGCCTCGGCCACCGAGTCGCGCTCGGCGGCGAGCAGGCCGGCGCCAATGCGGATCACGGCGAAGCGCTGCGAGTCGACGCTGCTGTAGTGGCGCAGATACTCTTCGACCTCTTTGCGGCCGCTGATCGTGCGCAACAGGCGGGCGATGGTTTCGCGTGTCTCGGTCATCGGGCCGCCATGATCAACGCCACGCCCGCGATGTCAACGATGTCGCGCGTCTGCGGTCGCTGGCCTCTATCCTTCGGCCGGCGAATCTGCTACCCCGCACGTTGCATGAGCTGTCGTCGCGGCGGCGCCGGCCCCTGCCCGTCTTGATCCGCAGCGCGCGCCGGCGCGGCCCGATGGGGAGGGCTGCCCGACGGGCCCGGACGCGCGGGGTGGGTCTGCGCGGCGGGCGCGCTCAGGCGCGGACTCGGACGCTCGCGACGGGAGGCCCGTTTGGCCAGCTTCAGCAAAGACCTGCGCACGATCCCGAACATCATCACGGTGTCGCGCATCGCTCTCGTCATCATCGGGGTCACGCTGTTCTATCTCGGTTGGCCGCTGCTCGGCGTGCTCACCGGGGCCATCGCCGGCGTCACCGACTATCTCGACGGCTATCTGGCGCGCCGGCTCAACCAGGTGACGATGCTCGGCGAGGTGCTCGACCAGTTCTGCGACATCTTCCTGGAGAGCGCCTGCATCCTGATGCTCATCGGCCTGCCCGACGGGCCGCCGCCCTGGACGTTTTTTCTCTATCTGCTGCGCGAGTTCTGGGTGACGACCATCCGCCGGCTGATCTCGGCCAAGGGGCTGAACATTCCGTCGAGCATCTTTGGCAAGCTGAAGACCAACTTCATCGGCTGGAGCTTCGTCTTCTATTTCCTGCACGTCGCCCACGCCTTGCCGGCGCTTGAGCCCTTCATTCATTGGATCGCGCTGTTCGGCTACTACGTCGGCCTGACCTGGTCGTACATCAGCCTCTTCGACTACACGCGGTCGTTCATCCGCCTCTATCCCGAGGCGACGGCGCGGGTCTGACCACGGTGCGCGGCGCCGCGGTGGCTCGCGGGGAGGTCGACGGCGCCGCATGCTGCACCTGACCTACTCCAACCGCATGGAAGTGCTCGCGGCACCGCTCGCCGAGCGGGTGGGCGCCGCGCAACGGGCCGATCCGCTCACGCCAGTGCTGATCGTGGTGCCCAACCGCGCCGTCGAGCAGTTCGTTCGCTTCCGGCTGGCCGAACGCCTGGGCGTGGCGGCCAATCTGAAGTTTTCATTGATGCGGCGGTTTCTCGCCGACCTGGTGACCGGCGCTGACCCGCGGGTACGGGTCCTCGACAAGGAGGCGCTGCATCTGCTGCTGTTCGGGCGGCTGCGCGACGAAGGTCTGCTCGACGAGCCGGGCCTGGAAGCGGTGCGGGCCTACCTGGGGCGCGCCGGCGACCCGGTCGAGCGCGACCTGCGCGCCTTGCAGCTCGGCGGCGAGCTGGCGCGACTGTTCGAGGAATACAGCTTCAGCCGACGCGCCATGCTGCGGCGCTGGCGGCGTGAGGTGACGCTGGCGGGCACCGATCTGGCGCGCGCCGAGAGCTGGCAGCGACGGCTCTTTCTGGCACTCTTCGACGAGCGGCAATGCGCGCGCATCGACCCGGTGGCCCCGCCGGCCCCGCTGGCGCCCGGCTTCGGTCAGCTCTCGCTGTTCGAGGCGCCCTCGCCGCGCAGCCGCTGGATGATGCTGATCGACGCGGTCTTTGCGCTGCGCGAGCGCCTGCCACTGCCGCCGGTCGTGCATCTCTTCGGGATCAGCTACGTGGCGCCGGCGTTTGCCGAGGTCTTTGCGCTGCTCGCCGAGCGCACCGAGCTGTGCATTTACGGGCTCAATCCGTGCCTGGAGTTCTGGGAGGACGTCACCACGGTCGGCCTGCGCGCGCTGCGCGAAGGCGACGCGCGGCGGGGTGAGAAGCTGGCCGATGAGGTCTCGCAGAGCGCCGATCCGTTCGGGCTGGATCGACCGGGCGACACCCCGGCGCTGCGGCTCTGGGGGCGGCCCGGGCGCGAATTCATCCGTCTTCTCAACGAGATGTGCGAATGCCGCTTCGCCTCGGGTTTCATCGATCCGCTCGGCCAGGCGCCGCCGACGCTGCTGCGCCGGTTGCAGCGCGACGTGCTGCTGCGGGCGCCCGAGACCGCGGCGGCCGGGCCCGAGACGCCCGGGCCCGATGACAGCATTCGCATCCTCGCCTGCCCCGGCATCCGGCGCGAAGTCGAGATCGTCGCCGATGAGATCTGGGCCCTCATCCGCCGCGACGAGCAGGCCGGCGATCGGGCCGATCCGCTGCGGTTCCATGAGATCGCGGTCATGGTCACCGACGCCGACCGCGAGGCCTATCTGACCCATATCGAGTCGATCTTCCGCGAGCGGCACGACCTGCCGTTCAACATCATCGACCGCAGCCTGGCCGGGCAGAGCCGGGTCGTGGAAGCCATCGATCGGCTGCTCGACCTGCCGCTGTCGGACTTCAACTTCGAGCAGGTGATGGCGGTGCTGACCCACCCCGCGATCGGCGGTGCGCGGGCCGATGAGCTCGACCGCTGGCGGGCGTGGTGCGCGCAGTTGAACATCGTCTTTGGCGCGGACCGCCGCGACCTCGAAGGCACGTACATCGACGAAGACGTCTTTCATTGGGATCAGGCGGCGCGGCGACTGGCGCTCGGCGCGTTCATGACCGGCGAGCGCAGCGGCGATGTGCGGGTGTATGAGACCGCGACCGGGGTCTGGCTGCCCTTCGAGACCGCGCCCGACGCGGTGGCTGATGTGGGCCGGCTGATCGCGCTGCTGCGCGGCCTGATCGCCGACGCGCGGGCCTGCGAGGCGGCCGAGATGAGCCTGACCGACTGGGCCATCTACCTCACGCGCCTCGTCACGACCTACGTGCGCACCGACGCGGTCGCCGATGAGATCGCGCTCAGCCAATGCCTGGGCGCGCTGGAGCGCTTGCGCAGCGCCGATCTGGAGGGCCAGATCGTGCGCTTCGCGGTGGCCCGCGACCTGGCGCGGCTGGGCCTGCGCGGGCTGGAGGGCTGGCGCGGGCAGCATCAGGCCGATGGCGTGGTGGTCTCGTCCCTGCTGCCGATGCGCGCCATCCCGTTCAAGGCGGTCTTTGTGTTGGGGCTCGGCGAGGGCCAGTTCCCGGCGGCGGCGCGCAATGATCCGCTCGACTTGCGGCAGGCC
>JAGQJJ010000064.1 GCA_020430675.1 Myxococcales bacterium | reverse complement strand
AGTCGGCGCAGGTCACCGCCGGCGGTTCGGCGCGCGCCGTTGAGGCCAGCAGCGCGACCGCCAGCCAGATTGCCGAGAGACGCGCGATCAACCCGTCATTGCTCCAGCGGCAGGCGGGCCATCTGCGGCGTCCGGTCGCCGGTGTCGAAGAACACGCGGATGTGATCGGGCATCACCGCCAGCGCCTCGGGCTTCAGGTCGGGCCACGCGGCCAGCCGCCGGGGCGGCGCCAGCGCGGGCAGCGTCGTGCGCCACGCCGCGCCGCAGGGCGGGCCCTCGGGCAACGTCGAGGCCAGATAGAGCTGATCGCCGATGACCGCCAGCTCCGAGATGCCGCCGGGCGCGTCGGTCGCCCCGGTGGGCAACGCCAGCGCGCCAAACGCGCGCAGCTTCGCCGCCTGCGGGCCGAACCCGGCGCCCGCGAACAAAGCGTCGACGCCGGTCAGGTGCCACAGCCGCGCGCGCCCGCTGTCAAGCGGCGATTTGACCCCGATGAGCAGCCCGCCGTCGTACCAGGCGAGCCCCTCCAGATCGAGCGCGTCGCCGATGCCCAGATTGGCCCGCGTCTCGGCGTCGAGCCCGCTGACCAGCGTGTCGAAGAACTGCACCGCGCCGTCGGCGCGCAGCCGTTCGCCTTCGAGCCGAGCGCGCAGCAGGCACTGGCGCTTCGGCGGGCGGCGGCCCTTGCGGCTGAGGCTCTGCGAGCACAGCAGGTACAGCGCGCCATCGGGCCCTCGGGCGAGCGCCTCCAGGTCCGAGACCTTGTCGGCACCGTCGATGGGCAGCGGGGCCGGGTCGACGCGACCATCGCGGTCGATCAGGAACGTCCACGGCACCGCCTCATCGTGATGCGGCCAGCCGGTGTCATCGCTCAGCGCCAGGAACCGCGCGCGCTCGGGCAGCCAGAGCGCCGCGCTCACCTCCAGCCGCGTGCGGGCGGCAAGCGGCGCGGGCACCTCGACGGGCCGCACCTCGACCGGCCGGTCGGCGGCCAACGCGCCGGCCGTCGGTGCGTCGGAGACCACGGTGACTTCAACCTGCTCGTCGGGCAGCAAGCGACCCGCGGCGGCGAGGCGGATATAAACCGGCCGCCCGAAGCGCGGGGTGTTCGCGTCGTACCAGAGCCGGCTGGGCATCACGCTGATCGCCAGGCCCAGACCGTCGACCACGCCGTCGATGGGCTCGTGCTCGGCGCGGTCGGGCGCGCGCACCTTGACCGCGGTGCCCGGCTGCAGGCGCCGCGCGGTGCGCTCGGGCAGCCACGCGACCAGCCGCTGCGTGTCATGGGCGACCAGATCGATCACCGCCGCGCCCGCGGCCACCGCCGCGCCGGGCCCGGCCAGCACCCGCAGCACCCGACCCGCCCGCGGCGCGCGCAGCACCAGGGCCGCCCGGCGGCGCAGCAGGGCCTCGATGCGGCGCGTCTGCGTCTCGGCGCGCGCCCGCAACGGCGCCAGCGCGGCCGCGACGTCTTCGTCGTCTTCCTGCAGGGCGTCGAGCAGCCCCTTGAGGCGCTCGGCGCGTGTCTGCCAGCTCTCGACCGTCTCGGGCGCGTGCCGCGCTTCGTTGCGCAGACGCTCTTCGCGCGCCTTGAGGCTGCCGATGGCCTGATAGCCGCCCACGCCCTCGTCAACCACCGCGCCCAAGCGGCGAATCT
This sequence comes from Myxococcales bacterium, assembly GCA_020430675.1. The sequence continues at coordinate 9,493 of JAGQJJ010000064.1, read as the reverse complement.
CGCCCGACAACGCGCCCAGCTCGGCCTGCAGCGCGGCCTTTCGAGCGCGCGCGTCGCTGGCTTGGGCCCGCGCTTCGGCGAGGCGGGCGGCGGCTTCGAGGCGGTCGCGGGCGGCGGTCACCGTCGAGCGGCGGGCTTCGACCTCAAGCGCGGCGAGAATCTCCGAAAGCTCGGCGCGCGCCACCGCCAGCTCGCTGTCGAGCGTCTCGGTCTCGAAGCTGACCAGCGGGTCGCCCGCTTCGACGGTCTGCCCGGCCACCGCGTGCACCGCCTGAACGCGGCCCGGCTCGGTGGGCCCGAGCGGCATCGGCACCGCTTCGACCAGCCCGGCGAGCGGCGCGCGATCGGGGGCCGCGCGCCGCCACAGCCAAAGCGCGGCCAGCGCGGCGACCATCCAGAACGCAAAGCTGATGGCGCGGCGACGGCGGGTCATCAAAGCTCCGTATGGGCGTCCTGCAAGAGCAGGCTCAACCCGGTCATGCCGGTCAGGCCACCGAGGGCCTCGACCAGACGGTCGCTCTGGGCGGGGGTGCGCAGCTGCACCTGATAGGCATACTCCAGCGTCTCGCCCTGGGCCACGTCGCGCAGGGCGACCAGCACGTAGCGGCGGCAGTGCTTCTCGAGCAGCGCGCGCAGGCGCTCGCCGTCGGTGTCGCGGGGCAGCCAGAAGCGCAGCAGGCCGTCGAAGCGCGCGCGGCGGGCAAAGGGCGACCAGTGCACCCAGGCCGCCGAGGCGCCGAAGGCCAACGTGCCGATCACCGCCACCGGATAGGCGCGCACGCCCGCGGCGACGCCCACCGCGAGGCAGGCGAACATGAAGATCAGGTCGCGCGCCTCGCGCACATTGGTGCGAAAGCGCACGAGCGCCATGGTGCCGAGAATGCCCAGCCCGCGGGCCAGGTTGTCGCCGATGGCCATCATCAGCACACAGGCGACCACGCCGCCGAGCACCAGCGATTGCACGTAGCTGCGGTTGTACGAGAGGCCGTCGTAGGTGAACTCGTAGGCGATGGCGATGGCCTTCGAGAGCACAAAGGCCATCAGCAGGCTGAGCGCCGCCTGCTCGGCATTGATCGGCGTCAGGCCGGTCTCAAAGAGGGCGAGCGGATCCATTCAGCGGTTCCCTGGCGATCGGCGGACGGCGACAAGTGAGCAATTTTCATACCAAACGCTGCCAACGCAACCAAGCCGGCCGCGCGCCGGGGCATGGCACGTCACGGCGACAGTGTCCTTCCCGCTTGACACCCTCAACGGGCACTCCGCAGCAGCCCAGGCGCGCTGCGGCGATACTGGGCCGGCAGGCGAAAGGGGTCGACCGCTTCGAGGCAGCAGGCGTATTTGCTGAAGCCGGTGCGGGTCAGGTTGAAGCGCTTGACCAGATTGGTCATCCACATCGGCACCGCCATGGTCGCTTTCAGCTCCAGCACCACCCCCGAGTGGGGCAGGTCGAAGCGGCGCGGCTCGTCGACCGGAATCCAGGGGCCCTCCGAATCGAGCACCGGCACCGACCAGTCGTCGGGGCGGCGGCCCATGATGCGGTGGTCGAAGGTGACGCGGGCGTAGCCATCGAGGCGGCTGACAAACGCCTCGCGCTCGTAGCGCACCACCGCGGCGGGCTCGGCGCCGATGAGCAGGCAGCGGTTGACGAAGTCATCGACGGTGCTGCGATCCCGCGCCGAGAGCGGCAGATCGGCCACCTGGGCGGGGTGGTGCAGCACCGCCGGCCAGGCGGAAAACGGCAGCTTGACGCGGCTCTTGACGATGATGCCTTTGATGCGCCGCTTGATCTCGAGGAACACGATCTTGTCGCCCAGATAGCGGCGCACGCGCAGCTTGTAGCGGTGCGAAACGCGGTCGGCCGTCTCGCGATAGAGGCGCCGCTCGCGGTTGTCGAGATACAGGCTGCTGATGAAATAACGGCCGCCCTGATTGGCCGAGTCGGGGTCGCAGATCGAGAGCGTGTACTGGCGGATGGGCTCGACCAGCTCGACGGGGATGCGGTACTTCGCCTCGTACCGTTCAATTTTGCGATCTTCGTCCACCGACCCCCGCTGAAGCCTGCGCGAACCTTCATCGTAGCAGGGTCGGGCGGTCAGATCCTATTTGGCCAGCGATCGAGCAAAGGCGCGCCTTTGCGACCGCGAGCCGGTGCGTCAGGCCGGCCCGCGGTCGACGCGGTCGAGCGAGACGAAATCGTTCCGGTCATCGATGACCAGCCGGAAGGTGCCGCGCACGCCCTCGCGGGTGACGTGCCGCTGCAGATGGGCGGCGGCGAACTGCACGCGCAGGCCGTCGTGCGTGGTGGCGACGACGTGGCGGGCGGCGCCGCGGTAATAGTCCTGCAAGCGCTCGGGCGAGATGCGCAGGTCGAAGACAAACGCGCGCATCAGGCCGCCGGCGCCTCGGAGAGCGCGTCGAGCAGCCAGGGGCGGACGGGGATCTGGCTCAGCAGGCGGTCGAGCGAGGCGCGGGCGCCGGCGTGAAAGGCGCCGACGCGGCGCGCCAGGATCAGCTCGTTCTTGAGGCTGTGCTCCCAGCCGGCCAGCTCGGTGACGGTGACCTGGTAGCCATGGGCCTGCAACGCCAGCGCGCGGATGACGTTGGTCAGGTGCGCGCCGAACTCGCGGCGATGCCAGGCGTGCTGCCAGAGCGGGTCGGGCGCGGCTTCAACCTCGCGCAGCAGGCGCGCGACCTCGGCCTGGCAGCAGGGCACGAGCGCGATGTGGTCGCTCTTGGCGCGCACGCCGCGCACCAGGGCCTCGTCGGTGGCGGTGTCGCAGGCATGCAGCGCCAGGGTGAAATGGGCGCGCTCGGGCAGCTCGGCGTCGATGATGCGCGCCTGCCGGGTCTCGACGCGATCGAAGCCAAGCTGCGCCGACAGGTCGGCGATGCGTTTGGCCAGCTCGGGGCGGACCTCGACGGCATAAAGCGTGCCGGCCTCGCGCCGGGCCAGCCACGCGGCGTAGAGCGCGAGGCCCAGATAGGACTTGCCGGCGGCCATCTCGAAGATGACCGGCGCGGGGTGGCGGGCGAAGACGTCGTCGAGCGCGGGCGCGATCAAGCGCAAGAAGTGGTTGATCTGCTTGATCTTCCGGTGCGAATCGGCGCTGGCGCCGCCCCGCTCGGTGACCAGCCCCAGCGCGCGCAGCAGATCGACCGACATGCCTTCGAGCAGCGTGCCGCGCACCGCGTCGGGCGCGAGGGCCTCACGAAAGCGGCGGGCCATCAGATGACCCGGACGAGAGTGACAAGGCGGTTGCGGCGCGACGGGCGCGTCGAGGCCAAGGCGCGACGACACAGGCGTGCTGAAGGCACGTCGAGGAGGAGCAACGCCGGCATCGGCGTGTCCGACCGTCGCAACCGCATTGGCATCTCCGTCCGGGGCATCTAACTCTCGCCGTCAGCCCATTCAAGGGTCGCGACCCGCAGCTCAACCAGGCCGACGGGCAGGTCGAGGCCAAACGCGACCAGCGCTTCAGGGTGCAGCTCGCCGATATGGCCTTCGAGGCCGCCATCGGTGGTGAAGCGCGCCACGCGGCCGGTGGTGAAGCTCGGGTGCTCGACCGCCTCGTAGGTCGCGGTCTGGCCCAGCTCGAAGAGCAGCGCGTCGAGGTTGGCGCGGCTGACCGCGTAGCCGGCGTCGGGGCCGATGTCGGCGAAGCACAGTCGGCGCTCTTCGACCACGCCGTTGAGCCCGGCGTCGTCGAGGCGCACGCAGTTGTCGAGTTCAAACAGACGCACCGGCATCGGGCGGCGCCGGTTCTCGTAGAGCGCAGCGAGCACGCCGCCCATCAGGTGCGAGCGCACCACCGTCAGCGCCTTGAGCTTGGGGTTGGCCACGCGCACGAAGCGCTCGGGCACCGGCAGGCGCAGCTTGGTGAAGTGGTCGGCTTCGGTGGTCATGGGCAGGCTCATGACCTCGGTGTAGCCCAGGCCGAACATCGCCTGCCGCACCAGCTCGCTGCGCGCCTCTTCGGGGCGGGCGCCGCCGACGGTCATCGTGGGCACGAGCGCCGGTTTGATGTTCTCGTAGCCGAAGCCGATGGCCGCGTCTTCGAGCAGGTCGACCATATGGCGGATGTCGCTGCGGAAGGCCGGGCAGGTCACCGCAAAGCGCGTGCGCTCGGCGTCGAGCGGGGCCACGTCGAGGCGCATGCGCTCGAAGCAGTCGGTCAGCGAGTCGGCGTCGAGCGGCAGGCCGAGCCACTGCTTCGCTTTGGCCAGCTCGACCTCGTGGTGGCGCGGCGTCAGGTCGGGCGTGATGCGCTTCGTGTCGCCGTCATGAATCGTGACGGTGAACACCTGCCCGCCCAGCTCGGCCAGCGAAGAGACCATCATGTTGAGGCTATTGGTCACCGCCGCCTTGCTGCGGCCGGTCACGTCGATGAACAGCCGCCGGCTGCCGACGCGCACCTTGGTCGGCTCGCTGTTGATGATCGGCGGCATCGAGAGCACCACTCCCTTGGCGTCGATCAGCAGCGGATAGCGCGCGTGGTCGGCGATGACATGGGCGTAGGCCATGCCCTTCGGGTGCTCGGCCAGAATCTGCCGGCCGGTCATCTGCACGCCGGGCATGCCCAGCGGCTCGAACGGCTCGTGGTCGGGGTCGAGCGTGCGGAAGTGGATGCGCTTCTCGACCGTGTCGAGGTCATAGACGCCGATCGAAGCCAGCTTGCGGTCGCGGCCAACGCCCCAGTGCAGGTTCTCCTGCATCTTCATGATGGTGGCCAGCGACTCGTCATCGAGCGGCTGCACCTCGACCACCGCGCAGGCGATGAAGGGCCACAGGCTGTCGGGCGCGCGCACGCCGGGGTCGACGTGCACCACCACCTCGCAAGGCTTGGTGGGGTACTTCGGCAGGCCGCGCACCTCGCCCAGATAACCGCGCAGGGCGCGGGCGAGGCCGCCGATGTCGAACAGGTCGGGGCGGGCGGCGAGCAGGTCGAGGCGGATGGCGGTGACGGTGTCGACGACCGCGAAGCCTTCTTCCTGCGCGTGGCCGCAGACGCCGCATTTCTTGACCGTGTCGGCGCCCAGGCTGCCTTCGTTGAGCGCGGCGCAGTTGGGGCAGCGGTAGCGCGTCAGCTCGATGACATCTTCGACGTCGCACCCGATCTGCTCGAGCGCATCGGTCAGCGTCTCGGCGGTGTAGGTCTTCTCCATCAGCGCGTTGAGCCGCGCCGCGTCGATGCTCACTATCGGCACAACGGCACCCCTTCCACGGTGTCGAGCCCGCCCTGGTACAGCTCGCGGATGTCGGCGAAGCCCAGGCGCAGCATGGCCAGGCGCTCGATGCCCAGGCCCCAGGCCAGCACCGGGTGGGTGCAGCCGAAGGGTTCGGTGACCTCGGGCCGGAAGATGCCGCTGCCGCCCATCTCGATCCATTTGCCGCGCGAGGGCATATAGACCATCACGTCGACGCTCGGCTCGGTGTAGGGGTAGAAGGCCGGTTTGAACTTCACCTCGGGAAAGCCCATCTTCCGGTAGAAGGCGCCCAGGGTGCCGAGCAGGGTCGCGAGGTTGGCGTCCTTGTCGATCACGATGCCATCGACCTGATGGAAGACGGGCAGGTGCTTGTAGCTGAGCGTCTCGTTGCGGTGCGTCCAGCCGACGCAGAAGCATTTGTAGGGCGGCTGCGGATGGCGGGCCAGCGCGCGAATCGTCGCGGCGGTGGTGTGCGTGCGCAGGACGACCTTCTCGGCGCGATCGGCGCGCCACGAGTAACCCCAGCCCGTCGAGCCGGTGCCGCCGCCGTCTTCGTGGGCCGCTTTCACGTTGGCCACGAACTCGGGCCGCGGCAGGGCGGCTTCGGCCGGGTCGGCCATGTAGAAGGTGTCCTGCATATCGCGTGCGGGGTGGTCCTGCGGCTGGAACAGGGCGTCGAAGTTCCAGAACGCGCTCTCGACCGCGGGCGAGGCGACCTCTTCGAAGCCGAGTTCGAGGAAGGCGCGGCGCGTCTGCTCGATGATCTTGCGCACCGGGTGCGTCTTGGCGGCGGTGATGCGCGCGGCGGGCAGGGTGACGTCGGCGCGGCGCAGGTCGATGTCGCGCCACTCGCCCGAGCGCAGGTCGGCCTGGGTCAGCGCGTTGCGCTCCTTGACGATGCGCGCCCCGGCCTGCCAGGCGGCGCGGCCGGCGTCGGTCAGCGCCACGACGCGGCGCGTGCGCTTGCGCAGCTTCGCCAGCTCGCCGCGTTTGCCCAGCAGGGTGCGCACGGCGTCGGCGTCGAGGTCGGGCATCTCATCGAGGAAGCGGGTGCCGGCCAGCGCGCGGGCCAACGCGCGCTCGTCGTCGGCCTCGGCGCCCAGCGCGGCGCGGCCAGCGTCGGTCAGCACCACCTCGGGCGGGCCGCCGGCGCCTTTTTCACGGGTGATCCAGCCGCGCGCGCCGCCCCAGCGGAAGACCTCGTTGACCGCGATGTCGACCTCACCGGCGGCGGCGACAAACGCGGGCATGGCCAGGCGCCCGCCCTTCTCGGCGAGCAGGGCCGCGGCGCGGCGCTCGGGCAGGCCGGCGCTCAAGCGCGCGGCGGCGTCGTCGGCGGGGTCGAGCTCTTCGCGGGCGATCTCATCGAGCGTGGCGTGGCCCGCTTCGACGGCGGCCTGGGCGATGACCATCACCTGGCTCTGGTCGAGCCCGGTGGCGGCGACCAGGGCGGCCACGTCGCGCCCGCCGTCGACGAGCACCCGCCAGACCGCGGCGCCTTCTTCAGTCAGCCTCAACTCCGACATTCGTCCTCCTCGCGATCAGGCGAAGGGACGTATCAGAGCCGCCGCCCCGGATCAACGCTCCAGGGTCCAGCCCCACCTGGTCTGGGCCGCCAGAATGCCCTCGTCGGCAAATGACAGGCAGAAGAGGGGCTGCTCGGGGTCGTCGGCCGCGCTGATGATGATCGACAGCGCGTCGGCCCGCAGGACCGCCGGCACGACCACCGCCGCCGAAGCGTGCATGTTCCGGCGCGGCGTCAGCGGCAGCCACACCTCGTTGCTCGGATCGGGCTCGGTGATGCTGCGGTCGATGCGATACGGCTTGGGGCCGTCGAAGTAGGTCAACTTGCAGAGCGTGTCGCCCAGATACGCGGGGTAGGTGCCCCCCGGCGGCAGGCCGGTGACGTCGAGGCTGATGCGCGTGGTGCCATCGAGCTGGCGCACCATCGTGGCCTTCGCTTCGGCGCTGCTGTACGGCCTGGCGGCGCCGGTCGGCGTGACGTGCATCTCGGCCTCGGTGATGAGCGGCACATGACGGGTGCGCGTCAGATTGGCGCAGGCCACGGCCGGCTCGTCGCCGTCGGACAGGCGGTGCACCACCACCGACTGCGCGTCGCTGCGCAGCACGCCGCCGACGATGGCCCGCCCGAGCGAGGTGCCGTCAGCGCGCGGCACGACCGCGGGCCACACCTCGTTGCGGCGCCCCAGGTCTTCGCGGCCGGGCTTCACGAGGTAGCCCTCGCCGCCGTCGTCCGACTGGCAGGGCAAAGTGTGCAGATGGGCGGCGTAGGTCCGCATCGGGTCGAGGCCGCTCAGCGCGACGGTCACGAACGCGGTGTCGTTCTTGTGCTCGACCTCGACGGTGCCGGTGATGGCGCCGTCGGCGGCCGAGGCGTCGGCAAACGGGTAGAAATGGCCACGGGCCACCCAGTCTTCGGGCACGTCTTCTTCGAGGAAGGCGCACATCGCCAGGCCTCTTCTGGCCTGGCCGACGGCCACGAGCGGCTCATCGCGCAAGGTGCCCGGCAGAATCGCGCTGGCCCATGCACCCCACCTCGGCTCGCCCTCGGTCTCGACGTGGACCGCGTTGCCCGGCGCGTCGGCGGGCAGGGTCGGGTCGATCGGGTAGGGGGGCGGCATGTCGTACAGAGGGCAGCGGGTGGCGAGGCCCCAGGTCAATCGCTCGATCGAGCGCATGTAGGTGGCCGACAACTCGAACGTGCCGTCGCGCATCTGCACGACCTGAGCGGAGTTGGGGTACTCGACCAGATCGGCGAGCGAGGTCTCGGGGTCGCTCCGCGTCCACAGGCGGCTCGGGAAGGCGAGCAGGCGGCCGGTGCGAATCCAGGCGACCTCGGGGCCGGGCGCGACCTCGGGGAACTCGTAGCCGACGGGCGTATCGTCGTAGACGGGCGCGGGCGGCAGCTCAAGCGACTCGCGGGGCTCACCTTCGCACGCCAGTGCGCAAAGCCCCACTGCCAAGACCCCTGCCACCCTGGCTTGACGGCGCGCCCCGCTGAAAAGGGCGCCACTCGTCGCTCGATCAGCCATCGCAAACACTCCACTCGACCACTGCTGCCAATAAAGCGCTTCTCGCTGACTGTCGCAAGGCACACCGTTGACATCGGCGCACGCCCGGCCGACAAACGATCCGGGCCGGGGCCCGGCGAAAGTCTGCCGGGCCCGTCGCGCCCGTGGAGAGGCCATGCTCGACGCGCCCATCGCGCTGCGCCCCGCCCGCCCGGCTGACGCCGAGGCCATCGCGGCGATCTACGCCGAGTCGGTGGCGCGGGGCGACGTGACGCTCGACCCCCGGCCGCTGCCGGCGCAGCGGTTCTTCGATGAGATCGCCGGCGCGGATCCGGCGGTGGTGGTGGTGGTGGCCGAAGAAGGCGATCAGGTGGTGGGCTGGGGCCGGCTGAAGCCCTGGAGCGACCGGCCGGGCTATCGCGTCGCCGCCGAGATTTCGATCTATGTGCGCGCCGACCGCGCGCGCCGCGGGCTGGGTCGGGCGCTGACCGACCAGCTCCGCAAACGGGCGCCGACGGCTGGTTATCACCACCTCGTGGCCCGCATCATCGCTGGCAACGCGCCCTCGGAGCGCCTGTTCGCCGCAGCCGGGTTCGAGGTGGTCGGCACGCAGCGCGAGGTCGGCTGGACGGGCACCCGCTTCATCGATGTGGTGCTGTTGCAATGCCTCGTCGCCCAGGCCGCGTGATGGGTCAGGTGGCGCTCGCGCTGGCGGCGGTCGTGGCGCTCTCGGCGTGCGACGATGCCGCGGAGGCCCCGGCGGCCGCCGACATGGGTTGGACGGGCGAGGTGGAGGTGGGCGACATCAGCGCGTGGCAGCCCGTCGCCGCCGCCGACGATCCATTTGCCGACCATCGCCCCGCCGAGGTCGACTGTCCGACCGACGGCTATGGCCGCGAATACACCACCTTCGAGGTCACCACCGACAGCTGCCACTACGCCACCTTCGCTCAGCCGCTGCCCGTCGATCTGCGCCCCGGCGACCATGTGGTCGGCTCGCTGTGGCACCTGGCGCTGTATGCACCCGAGGCGGCCGAGGCCCATGTGGCGCTCGGCGTGGGGGCGCAGGTGCTCTGGGAACAGCACATCCCGATCCCCGGGCCGGAGGCGGTCTTCGACATCGACGCGGTCGTTGCCGAGGCGGTGCCCGCGGGCACGCCGATCTTTGTGCACTTGCACAATCACGGGGCCAATAGCTGGCGGTGGACGAACTTCGAAGCTCGCCGATGACCGCGCGGGCGCTGTTGCCGGTCGAC
>JAGQJJ010000646.1 GCA_020430675.1 Myxococcales bacterium | reverse complement strand
GCCGCTGAAGCCGCCGCTCTCGATGTCGCCGCTCCAGATGCCTTCGACCATGGCCTGCCCGTTGTCGTAGAGCGCCTGCCACTGGCCCTCGCGCTGGCCCTGCTCGTATTCGCCGTGCCGTTCGAGCTGGCCGTTCGGGTGCCACCACGTCCAGGGGCCGACCCGCACCGGCGCGGGCGGGCCTTCATCGGTGGGGCGGCAGATCTCGCAGCCGACCTGGCGCTTCTCGGGGTCGATCTGCCACTCGCCGTCGCGCGCCTCGCATTCCTGGCGCGCCGGGTCGCCGTCGACGCCGTGCTCATAGGTGACCGTGCGCCACTTCTCGCCCGAGTACCAATACTCGGTCCACTCGCCGTTCTTGAGGCCGTCTTCGAAGGGGCCCTCGGCCTTCTTGTTGCCGTTATTGTACCACTCGGTCCAAACGCCTGATTTTTCGTCGCTTTCGAAGATGCCGCGCGACTCGGGGAAGTTCTCCCAGTGGTTGAGCTGCCAGTCGCCGACCCGCGCGCCCTGGTCGTAGGTGCCCTGCCAGGCGATGCGGCCGTTGGCGTAGTAGGCCGTCCAGACGCCGTGACGCCGGCCGCTGGAGTACTCGCCTTCGACCTTCAGATCGCCGCCTTGGAACCAGCTTCGCGTCGGCCCGTTGCGCTGGCCATCGGCCCAGGTCTCTTCGCGGTCGATGCCGCCGTCGGCAAAGTAAAAACGCCAGATCCCGTTGCGGCGGCCCTGGGCGTAGTGGCCCTCCTCCTTCTTCTTGCCGTCGGGGTAGAAGGCCGTCCATTCGCCGGTGCCGCCGTTGATGAACGACTGGCCGTAGACCTTGCCCTTCGGGTCGACCCAGGCGTGGCGGCCCTTGGGGGTGCCGTCGGCGTACTCGCCGTGGTGCAGGATCTCGCCGGTGGGGTGGTAGTCGATCCACTCGCCGTCGGGCACGCCGCCGTTGAAGTCGGCCTCCCATTGCTTCGCGCCGTCGCCGTAATATCCGAACCAGCGGCCGACGCGCACCTCGTCGACCAGGCAGCCGTCGACGCGCTCGGCGTGGTCGACGTCCCACGTGCCGCCGCGCGCGGTGCAGGCCAGCGGGTATTCGCCCTGGCGCTGGCCGTCGATGAACTCGACCTCGCGCCACTTCTGGCCGGTCAGGCTGTACTCCGTCCAGGTGCCATGCTCTTTGTCGGCCACCATCGGGCCCTCGCGCAGCTTGGGGCCGTCGCGGTGGTAGAAGGCCCAGGTGCCGGTGCGCAGGTCGTCGGTGTACTCGCCGGTCGATTGCAGGCGGCCGTTGACGTACCAACGGCTCCAGGCGCCGGATTTTTTGCCCTTGGTGTACTCGCCGGCGGTCGATCGCTGACAATTTGTGTACCACTCAGTCAGCTTTCCGTGGCGCTCGCCATCGAGCCACTCGACCTCAAAGGCGAGCTGGCCGCCGGGGTGGTAGCCCGTCCACTGGCCGGTCTCTTCGCCGTTGGCGTTCTGCCCGCGGATGCGCAGGCGGCCGTTCGGGTAGTACTCGTCGTGCGGGCCGTCGAGCTTGCCGGCTTTCATCAAAGCGCGGGCCTTCAGGTAGCGGGCGCCCAGGTCGTCCTTGCCGAAAAAGCGCCAGTAGCCCTCGGGTTTGCGGCGCAGGCGGCAGCCTTCGACCTCGTCGGTGCGCTGCCAGCGACCCCCGGCGGCGCGGCAGGCTGCGGCGTCGTTGATCGGCGGCGCGGGGTCGTCGGCGAGCGCCGGTGTGGCCAGCAGGAGGCCCAGCAGCAAAGCGCGCGCGCCGGTCATTTTTTCTCCTGCTCCTTCTTCTCGCGCCCGAGCAGCGCGTCGACCGCGCCGCGAGCGTCCTGGCGCACGGCGCGGCCGTCGAGGCTGTTGATGTCGCTCTGCGTCAGCTCGATGCGCGGCGCGAAGACCTCGTCGTGGAAGTGGTCGACGGCGGAGGCGATGACGTCGGCGTCTTCGGGCAGCGCTTCGATGGCCTCTTCGTCGAGCACGCCGCACGAGCGCTTGGCGCCTTGAAGGCAGATCTCGATGCGTTTGCCCTCGTCGCGCACGTCGACCACAAAGCGGGATTGCGATTGCAAGAGCAGGCGGGGCGAGTCGGCGAGGCGGTCGGTGATCGCGGCGCTGCGCGGGCCGACGCCGCCGGCGAGGCGGACGGGCAGCCGAATGCGCAGGCCGCGCAGCACCGTGGGGTAGAAGTCCATCACCGCGGCGAAGTGGCGCTCGGCGGCGGCGGCGTCGCCCAGGCGGCGCAGGGTGTCGGCGAGCCACGCTTCAACGCGCAGGCGCAGCAGCTTGGTCTCTTCGGGCAGCGCGGCCAGCGTGCGCTCGCCGAGGCGCCGGGCTTCGGTCAGGTCGTCGTCGAGCCAGGCGGCCTCGCCGCGGTAGGCGTCGAGGAAGAGCGCGGCTTCCTTTCGCACGTCGCGCTCGGCGGCCTCGGCTTCGTCGATGGCCTTGCCCATCATGCCGTGGCCGAAGACGCGGATCATGTCGGCGCCGTACCAGGGCATCAGGTCGCTGAAATACGGGCGCACGGTGCGGCTGAGCGCCTGATCGGCGAGCGCGAGGCGCAGGGCTTCGCGGCGGGCTTCGGCGCGGGTGATCGCGAGCTGCTCGGCTTCGAAGCGAAGCGGCACGCCGTCGAGCAGGCCGCGCACCGCGATGCGCTCTTCGAGCTGGGCGAGGCGGCTGTCGAACACGCTCCAGGCGAGCAGGTTGTTGCCCAGCTCCTTGAGCTCCTTGGAGCCGCTCTCATAGCCCATGCGGTCGGGCGCGGCGAGGATCTCGCGGGCGCGGCTCTCGGCCTCTTCGAAGGCGCCGAGGGCCAGCAGCAGCTCGACGAGGCGGGCCTTGATGACCATCTGGTTATGCGGGCGGATGTCGGCGGGCAGCGGCGTGGCGCGCAGGGCTTGCAAGGTCGAGAGGCATTCCTGGAAGCGGCCGCCGACGAGGTAGACCGGCGCGAGCTGGGCGTAGGGCGGCGTCGGGCAGTCTTTGTCGGGCGCCTTGAGCGCCTGCTGGTCGAGCGCGATGGCCTCGGCGAACTTGAAGACGCGCCGGGCGCCGAGCGCGGTGTTGGTGTTGATGACGCACGACTCGTTGGCGGTGGCGGCCATGGCTTTCTGGCCCCACTCGTAGCTGGCCATGCGGTTGCCGGCCTCTTCTTCGATGGCCATCATGCCGTTGAGCGCGCGCTGGCGGACGTAGGCGTTGTCGCTGTGCACCAGCTTGTTGCCGATCTCGCGGGCTTCGTCGAAGCGGGCCAGCTTCACCAGCGGCCAGATGCGAAGCACGGTCAGGTCGGGGTCGTAGCGCGCGTCGTAGCGGTCGTAGGCGGCGATCTGCTCGTCGCGGCGGTCCATATAACCGAGCACCGAGGCCTCTTGCTGGAGCAGGCGGCGATGCCAGGCGGCGG
>JAGQJJ010000645.1 GCA_020430675.1 Myxococcales bacterium | reverse complement strand
CACCAGGACCAGCGAAGCGCCGACCCTCCGGGCTTCGGCGAGCAGGGTGGCGACCATGGGATCCACGTCGACCTTGTCTTCGGTCAGTCCGTAGTGTTCGAGGTCGACAACCATGTGCGCGAGGTAGTGGAAGCGGCCAAAGGCTTGCAGGTCGTCGGCGGTCAGGCGACGCCGATCGGCATTCAGGGCGCGGATCAGCGCGGGGGAGGCACCCGGGCAAAGGCGCTTGACGACCTGGCGGAGACCCTTGCCATCCGGCTTCTTGCCCAGCTTGAGGAGGTGGTTGTTGTTTCTGAAGACCCAGATCGGATCACGCTCGGCCGGGGCCGGCGTGCCTTCGGCCTTCAGCGCCGCGCTCGGCGTGGTCTTCACCGTGACGGTCGGACTCGCACCACAGCCAGACAGACAGCCCACCGCGAGGCCGATGTGCAACAAGGCAAGTCGGAAGCCCATGCTCGCCTCCCTTCCTGCCAGTCAGCATAGGCCCTCAAGCCGACGACGCAACCCACATGGCAACCAAAGAAGACCCGCGCGCCGGCGCCCGGCGCGGATCAGAGCTTGACGCCGGTCTTGCGCAGCAGCTCGAAGATGTCGACGCGCACCTCGAAGACCTTGTTGGGTGACACCAGGTCGGCGCGCAAGGTGAGCCAGGGCATCTTCGGTTTGAGCAGCTTGTTGATGGTGTTGTTGATCAGCGACTGGACCGGGCTGGCGAGGCCGGGGATGGCGGCGATGCCGACCGCGATCGGCGCGGCGACGATCAGCAGGCTCACCTTCTCGCCGGTCTTCAGCTTCTTCCAGTCGGTCTTGACCTTCTCAACCGCCGCCTTTTCGAGCTTCTTGAGCGCGGTCTTCACCGGCTCGGTCGCGGTGATCTTCTTGACCACGTCGGCGGCGGTGCCCGGCCTGACCTTGGGGGTGTCGTCGGCTTCGACGCCCTCTTCTTCGTTGCCGTCTTCGCTGGCCGGGTCGGCTTCGTCGGCCGCCTCGTCGATCGCGCCGCGGATCGTCTCGGGGTCGAGCTCTTCATGGAAGCGGTCGCTGATCTGGGCCTCACAATCCTCGAACGTGGCGCAGCCCTCGCTGCCGCCGCCCTCGTCGCCGCCGCCCTCATCATCTTCCTGGGCCAAGGCCTGGCCGAGCGGCACGACCAGAAGCAAAAGGAGAATTGAAAGAACCGATGGCTTTGCCAGCATATTGTCTTCCTGATTTGAGGCGCTCTTTTGCGCCGCTTCGAGTATCTCTGGTTCGCAAATCTCGACCAGCAAAATCGACCCGTGTGGCGCGCGGTGCGGCTTGCGCCGGGGTGGCTGGCGCGGGCGACGCTTCTCTGCTAACCCGCACAAAAGCACGGCGTGCGGAGACCTGGGTTGGTCGTTCCTCTCGGCCCCTTTGACCTCATCCGGCCCCGCGGCACGGGCGCGATGGCCACCGTCTGGGAGGCGGTGCATCGCGAGCAGGGCACGCGGGTGGCGGTCAAGGTCATGACCGGCGCGGTCAGCGAGCTGCCGGGCTTTCAGGCGCGCTTTGCGCACGAGGTGCGCGCGGTGGCGCGGCTGGATCATCCCGGCATCGTGCGGCTGTACGACCACGGCGAGGTGCCGCCCGAGGTGGCCTTCCTGACCCGCGGCGCGCTGCAGCGGGGTTCGCCCTTCTTGGTGATGGAGTGGCTCGACGGCGGCTCGTTGCGCAGCCGGATCGGCCTGGCGGCGTGGCCCGAGCTGCGCGCGACGCTGTTGTCGCTGCTCGCCGCCCTGTCGCACGCCCATGCCCGCGACCTGGTGCACCGCGATCTGAAGCCGGACAATGTGCTGCAAAGCGCGCGCGGCCCGGTGCTGACCGACTTCGGCGTGGCCTTTGCGGGCGACCTCGACGTCAAGGCGCAGGGCGAGCACACCATGGTCGGCACGGCCAATTACATGGCGCCCGAGCAGGTGCGCGGCGATTTTCGCGCGTTCGGGCCCTGGACCGACCTGTACGCCCTCGGCTGCCTCGCCTACGCCCTCGCCAGCGGCCGCGCGCCCTTCTCGGGGCGGCCGTTCATGTCGATCATCGGCGCCCATCTCGATGAAGCACCGCCCGAACTCGTGCCACGCATGCCCGTGCCCGAGGGTTTTGCCGAGTGGTTGCAACGGCTGACCGCCAAAGCCCCGAGCGAGCGTTTTCGGCTGGCGGCCGACGCGGCGGTGGCGCTGCTGGCCTTGCCTGATCCGCCGCCGGGCGAGGTGCTGCCCTTGCCGGTCGAAGCGCCGGGCGAACCCGAAGAGACGCTGCTCGAAGCGCCGGTTTTTGTGCCGGTGACCGAGGTCGCGTGGCATGCCGGGCCGCTGGTCGGCGACCGCCCGCCGGTGCCCACCGACTGGCGCGAGCCCGAGCGGCAGGCGACCGCGGCGCCGCTGCTGGGTGTGGGGCGCGCGCTCTTTGGCCTCAAGGCGCCGCCGATGGTCGGGCGCGAGGCCGAACGCGACGTGCTCTGGGGCCTGCTGCGCGAGGTCGCCGCCGGCGGCGGGGTGCGGGTGGTCATCATCGAGGGGCCCTCGGGGCACGGCAAGACGCACCTGATCGACTGGCTGAGCCGGCGCGCCCACGAGCTGGGCGTCGCGCTGACCCTGCGCGCGACCCATGACAACCCCGGCGGCCCGAGCTGCGGGCTGCGCGGCTTGCTGGAGCGCGCGTTTCGGTGCACCGGTCTCGACGCGACGGCGCGGGCGGCGCGCATTCGAGCGGCGCTGACCGGGCTGGACGCCGACGGGCAGCTCGCGCGCGCGCTGGCGGCGGCCATCGATCCGCTGGGGCAGCTCGACGAAGGCGGAGCGCGGGTGACCGTGCGCTCGGGCGGCGAGCGCTACGAAGCGATGTGCCACCTGCTCGACCGCCTGGGCGCCCGGCGGCCGCGCATCGTGGCCGCCGATGACGTGCAATGGGGCATCGACGCGCTGTACGCCTGCGAGCATGTGCTTCGACGGTGGTCGAAATTGCCGGCGCTGATCACGCTGACCGTGCGCGATGATCTGCTGCGGCGCATTCGCCGCTTTGTGCCCGGGCGCGACGCGGTGATGAAGTTT
Organism: Myxococcales bacterium; assembly: GCA_020430675.1. The sequence continues at coordinate 349 of JAGQJJ010000645.1, read as the reverse complement.
CGCCATCAGAACGTGCTGCAACGGGTGCTGACGTACGAGCGGTATTGGGATCGCATCGTGCGGGCGATCGAAGAGGGCACCTACGAGCGCGATCGCTTCAAGGCGGATTATCGGGCCAAGGCCAAGACGGACACCGCGGCGGCCTCGCCGGAGGAGACCGTCGAGTCGAAGGCGCGCGTGTCGGCGGTGGCCGACGAGGCAGAGGCCTTCCTGGCGCAGCTTGGCGGTGGGGCGAAGGCGCCGGTGGCGATGCGCGGCCGGCCGGTGGGCGAGGCGCCGGTGATCGCGCTGCGCGGGGCGCCGGTGGTGGCGCGGCCGTCAACGCCGGGGCAAGGGCGCACGGCGGCCG
>JAGQJJ010000644.1 GCA_020430675.1 Myxococcales bacterium | reverse complement strand
AGCGTGCCGCCGGCCGGCCGGCGCGATGCGGCCATGCCGCCGAGACACGAGGTGGGCGCGCGCCTGCCGATGCGCCGCGACAGCGCGCCGCAATTGCCGCCCCGCCGCCACTCGGGTCCGGCGTTGCCGCCGCGCATCGAAGCGGCCCCGATCGCGCCGCCGCCGCCCGAGCTGGCCATGCGCTTCGACGGCGAGCAGGCGCCGCATTATCCGCGGCAGGCCGGCGGCACCGGACGCGGCATCCTGATCGGCGTGCTGGCCACCCTGGCGCTGGCCGGCATCGCCTATTTTGCCTACGACGTCTACCGCGACCGCATCGCGACGAAGCCGCCCCCGGTCGTTGTGCCCCCGGTGGCGCCAGTCGCGCCCGCGGGGCCCGATCCGGCCTGGGTCGCCCAGCTCGACCAGGCCAGCGTGGCGTTCAAGCGCGACACCGAGGCCGGGCGCGACGAGGCCGAGAAGGCCTACGACGCGGTGCTGGCGGCGTTGGGCGATCCACCAGGCGACGCGGCGCTGGCCGGGCGGGCTTATGTCGGCCGCGCGCAGGTGGCGCTGGTGCGCGCCGAGTATGCCTCGCTCGAAGGCCGCGACGCGGCCGAGGCGCTGGCCCGGGCCGAGATGTCGCTCGCCGCGGCCCGCGCCTTGGGCCAGGAAGTGCCCGGCCTGCACCTGACCTACGCCGACTTCTATCGCATCAGCGGCCAGCCCACGCTGGCCAACCGCTATCTGGCGCAGGCCGAGGCGGTGGTCGCCGATTCGCCCGAGGCGGCGCTGATTCGGGCGGCGATGCCGGTGCACGGCGGCTCGGCGGCCAAGGCGGCCGAGCAACTGGGCGCCCTGTCACCTGAAGCGCAGGCGTTGCCGCGGGCGACGTGGCTGCGCGCGTGGTCACTGGCCAAAGCCGCGCAGCCGGCCGAGGCGCGCAAGGTGCTCGAAAGCCTGCTGGCGCACAACGCCGGCCACGAGCCGGCCCGCCGGCTGCTCGACGCGCTGGCCCCGCCGCCTTCGCCCGCGGTTGCCCCCGACGCAGGCGCCGCCCCCGAGAAGGCGCCCGAAAAGGCCCCCGAGAAGGCGCCCGAAAAGGCCCCCGAGAAGGCCCCCGACGAAGACCGGCCCACCGGCTCGTTCGACTCGCTGATGGAGCGCGGCAACGATCTGCTCGAACGCGGCAAGGCGCGGCAGGCGCGCAAGATCTTCCTGGCCGCCGCCGACAAGCGCAGCCGCAGCCCCGAGCCTTGGGCCAGCCTGGGCTGGTGCGAACTGGACCTGGGCAATCACCGCAAGGCCATCCAGTACTTCGAGCGCGCGATGCAGCGCAACTCGCGCTACGCCGACGGCATGTACGGCCTGGGCACGGCCTACGAGAAGTCGGGCATGAACGCGCAGGCCAAGGAGGCCTTCCAGGCCTACCTGGCGACGCACCCGAGCGGCAGCAAAGCCGGCATCGTGCGCCGCAAGCTCGAGCGCCTCTAACCGACACGGGAATCCAGCGCCGCGTCACTGCCATCCCCGGCGGATTCCCCAGCGGCGTTGAGGGCACGCGAGCCCAAAGGGCGAGCCTCGCGCTTCCCGCAGCGCAAGCGTGCTGCGCCCGCAGCACGGCCCAAAGCGACCGACCAACGGAGCCTTCGGAGGAGAGCGCGGAGCGCAGGGCCGCCCGCAGGGCGCTGGAGCGAAGAAAGCAATACCAAGGCTGCGACCCAGTGTGCTGCCACCGCAAGCTCTGCATCGAGCCACCGTGCCAGCCGAGCAGCCATGCTCACCAGCCCTCCGTGCCCACCGTCCCCCGCTGCCCGACTGCGCCGCGGCGCCCTCAGCCCCGGCGCAGGTCGGGCGCGGCTTCGAGCTTGCCGTAGGCGGTGCCGAAGTGCCGGTCTGCGTATGCGAAGGCGGCGATGGCGCGCGGGCCGATCGAGGGGCCGACGGGCGTGCGGGCGGGCTCGGCCCAGAAGCGCACGAACGTGCCCTTGAACGACGGGCCGACCATCAGCTTGCCGTCAGCCGGCTCGCCTTCGGCCGCTTCGACAAACGCGCCGTCGCGCCACGCGAGCTGCACGTCGAAGTTCTCGCTGCGCGGCGCCGGGTCGAGGGACCAGGCGCCGCCGGCACGGTGGCTGTCGGCGGCTTCGAGCAGCAGCCTTTCGAGCAATTCGGGCCGGTAATCGAGCGGCAGGCCGGCTTTGATGAACAGCGACAGCAGCTCCAGCGGCAGATCGGGCAGGCTCTTGGTGAGCATCGCGAGCGCCGCGCCCAGGCGGGCGTTGATCTCGGTGGGGCGGAAGCCGTCCTTGGTCATGATGCCGTCGATGGTGAACGGCCCGCGGAAGCCGACCTCGGCGCGCAGCCCGGCGCCGGTCTTGCGAGCCAGCGCGCGCATCGCCTCGCGATCGGCAGCGGGTGGATCCCAATACGAGGCGGCGCCGGCATAGAGAAATCGCGCCTGGCCGGGGCGGCGCAGCACCACCATCTCGCACGGGCGAAACGTGATGACCGTGTCGTCGAACACGATGCCGTGAATGCTGCATGGGATGCCGTCGAGGAAGGGCACCACGCGCACCTGGTCGCAGTGGGCCTCGTAGAAGGCGATCGCCGCCTCGGCGTGGGCCTTGGTCTGCACCCAACGCACGTACTCGGCGCCGCCATTGAAGCCCTCGCGCGCGTCGCCGGCCCAGACGGTGCCCTGGCCCGCGTCGAGCGCAGCGGCGGCCGCGCTGAGCGCCTCGGCGGCGGCGGGCACCACCTGCGAAGGCGCGCGCGGCACGCCCTGGCGGTCCCAGAAGCCCTCGACCTGCACCTTGTCTTCGTAGGCGATCCAGCTCGGCCGACGGCCGAAGCGGTTTTGCCGACCGGCGACCGCGTCGATGTCGACCACAAAGCCGGGCAGCAGCAGCGCCTTGTGGTCGGGGTCGAACGCCTCGACCGCCGCTGCCACCTCAGGCGACAGATTGCGCAGGCCGATCACGTATTTGCGCATGCTGTCCATGATGCTCTGGCCCGGCTCGCTGACCACATGCCACTCGGCGACCGCCGGGTCGGGCAGCGCGCCGGCACCGATGGTCTCCCCCAAGAGCAAAAAGGGGCCTGCGCCCAGCGCGCGCAGCATCTCGACCTGATGGGTCATGCCGGCGACGACGCCCATCGCCAGGATGCAGCGGCGGCCGCGCACCTGCTCTTCAACCAGCGCGCGGTAGTGTTCGACGGGGTTCATCGTTCGGGCTCCTCGGAGTCGCTCAGAGTCAAGCCGCCCTCAGCGCCGGCCGCGTCGACCAGCGCCAGCCCGCCGCGCAGGCCCTCGCCGCCCCGGGCGCGGATGGCCTCGGCGGCGGTGCGGGCGGCTTTTTTGAGGTCGGCGTCGACCAGCAGCCCCTGGGTCTGCGCGTCGAGGCGGGCCAGGGCGCGGCCGGTGCCCACGCGGCCGAGCGCGA
>JAGQJJ010000643.1 GCA_020430675.1 Myxococcales bacterium | reverse complement strand
ATCGTCAAGCGCACCACGACCGATGTCGACGTGGCGGTCGAGCCGGTGCTCGACCCGGCGCGCATCGTGGCGTTGCAGGGGTTGGTGCGGCGGGTGCCGGTGGCCGATCACGTCGTGCAGTACGCCGTCGATCTGGTGCGGGCGACGCGGCCCAATGATCCGTCGGCGCCGGGTTTTGTGCGCGAGTACGTGGGCTGGGGCGCCGGGCCGCGGGCGAGCCAGTACCTCATATTGGCGGGCAAGGCGCGGGCGCTGCTCGAAGGGCGCTTCACCGTGAGCCGCGAGGACGTGCGCGCGCTGGCGCGACCGGTGCTGATGCACCGCGTGCTGACCAATTTTCACGCCGAGGCGGCGCGCGTGCAGAGCGTCGAGGTCATCGACCGCCTGCTGGAGCAGATGCCCGTCCGATGAAGGGCAACCGTGAGGTGGTCGACGCCGATCTGCTCGCCCGGCTGTCGGCGATGACCTTCCGGGTGGGCCAGGTCGTCGAGGGCGTGCTCTCGGGGCTGCACAAGAGCCCGCATCACGGGTCGAGCGTCGAGTTCGCGCAGCACCGCGAGTACACGCCGGGCGATGAGATCCGACACATCGACTGGAAGGCGGTGGCCAAGAGCGACCGCTATTACATCAAGCAGTTCGAAGACGAGACCAACCTGCGGACCTATCTGCTGCTCGATACGTCGGCGTCGATGGACTATGCCAGCGCCGGGCAGCCGACGAAGCTGCTGCACGGGGCGCGGCTGGCGGCGGCGCTGGCGTGGCTCTTGTTGCGGCAGGGCGACTCGGTGGGGCTGCTGACGTTTGGCGAGAAGCTCGGCGAGTATCTGCCGCCGCGGGCGCGGCCGGACCATTTCTGGCAGCTCGTGAAGTTGATGGAGGCGGCGCCGGTGGGCGGGCGCACCGATGTGGTGGGCGCGCTGGAGCATATCGCCGAGGTGGCCGGGCGGCGCAGCTTGATCCTGCTCATCTCGGATTGCCTCGACTTCGACCCGCGGCTGGCGGCGCTGGCGCGGCAGCTTCGACGGCGGCGGCATCGGGTGGGCGTGCTGCATGTGCTGGACGCGGCCGAGCTCGAGTTCCCGTTCAAGGAGCTGACGCTGTTCGAGGCGTTGGAGACCGATGAGCGCGAGCTGGCCGACCCACGGGGCATGCGCGAGCAGTACCTCAAGGAGATCAACGCCTGGCGCGAGGGGCTGCGGCGCGAGCTGCTCGATGGTGACGTGGGTTACCGACTGATCGATACGCGCACGCCGATCGACCGCTGCGTCTATGACCTGGTGAGCGGGGGCGGCCGTTGAGCTTTCTGTCGCCCGCGCTGCTGTTCGGGCTGTTTGCCGCGCTGATCCCGCCGCTGATCCACCTGATCTTGCGGCGGCGGGCGGTGACGGTGCGCTTCCCGGCGTTGGAGTTCATCCAGCGGGCCAATCGCAAGACGGCGCGGCGCTTTCGGGTGAAGCAGATTCTGTTGATGCTGACGCGCAGCGCGCTGCTTGGCGTGCTGGCGTTTGCGCTGGCGCGGCCATTCTTGCAGCGGGCCACCGATCCCACGGCGCTGGCGGGGGATGCGGGCGGCGCGACGGTGGTGGTCATCGACGCGACGTATCCGATGGGCTACGTGCTCGACGGCGAGTCGCTGCTCGATCGGGCGCGGTTTCGGGCGGAAGAGCTGCTGGGCGACGGCGCCGGGCTGGCGGCGCTGGTGGTCGCGGGCGATGAGGTGGCGGTGCCGGTCGGTGAGCTGACCGGCGAGCTGGCAGCCGTGCGGCGGCCGCTGGGTTCGCTGAGTGTGGGGCATCGGCTGGGCACGCTGCCCGAAGCGGTCGCGCGGGGGTATGAGCTGCTGGCCGACGCGCCGACGGGCGTGTCGCGGCGGGTGGTGGTGCTGACCACGCCGGCCGGGGCGGCGAGCGCGTTGCCACCGCCGCCCACGGCAAACGGGAGCGCGGCGATCGAGCTGGCGGCCTTGGATGTTTCAGGGGGCGCGCCGCTGCCGAACCGAGCGGTGACCGGCGTCGAGCTGCAACCGGCGCCGGAGATGGGCGCCGATACGTGGCGCGTCGATGCGCGGGTGGGCAATTTTGCCAATGAGGCGGTCGAGCGGCTGCCGATCCACCTCGAAGTGGACGGCGTGGTGCGGGTGCGCGGCTTCTTGACGCTGGCGCCGGGCGAAGAGGCGATCAAGACGTTCTACGCGCCGTTTGCCGGCGATGCGGCGGCGCCGGCTTCGGTGGTGATCGAGGGCGATGGGCTGGCGGTGGATGACCGTCGCGACTTCTGGTTGCAACCGGCGCCGCGAGTGCGGGTGCTGGCGGTCAATGGCGATCCGCAGCCCACGCCGTATCGCGATGAGCTGTTCTATCTGGAGCGTGCGCTGTCACCGGGGGCTTCGGGCGCGGCGCGGGTTCGGTTGACCGTGACGGCGCCGGATACGCTCGACCGGCACGCGCTCGATGACTTTGATGTGGTCATCCTGGCCAACTTCGCCTCGCCGACGCCGACGCAGGCGCGGGCGCTGTCGACCTTTGTGCACGGCGGCGGCGGGCTGTGGCTCACGATGGGCGATCAGGTCGACCCGGGGGTGGCCAACGCGCGGCTCGCCGACCTGCTGCCGCGGGCGCTGCGCACGCCGCGCGACGCGGGCGATGCGGCGGCGAGCGCCGAGGGCGGCGATCGGCAATTGGCGCGCATCACTGAGTTCGATCGCGCGCACCCCATCTTGCGGGCAGTGGATGATCCGGCGGGCAGCAGCCTCGCGGCGGCGCGCATCCGGCGCTATATGCTGCTCGACCCGGCGCCCGAGGGTGGGGGCGAAGTGGTGCTGGCGCTGGATGATGGCGCGCCCTTTCTGCTGACGCGCATCGTCGATGATGGCCGAGTGGCGCTGATGACCGGCTCGGTCGACCGCGACTGGGGCGATCTGCCGATTCGGGCGGATTTCCTGCCGCTCGTGCAGCAGATTCTGCGCTACCTGACGCGCATCTCCGAGGTCGACACGGCGCCGGTGCTGGTGGGGCATCCCGCGCCGATGCCGGTGGATGACGCGCGGGTGCAGCGGGTCGAGGTGCGGTCGCCCGATGGCGATCTGCGCGTCGTCGAGCGGCCCCACGAAGCGGGCGCGGCGTGGGTCTTTGCCGAGACCGCTCTGCCCGGGCATTACCGCGTCGCGCCCGATCCGCCGTTGCCGGGGTTGGCGGCGCTGCCCGGGTTTGCGGTCGCGCCCGATCCGGCAGGTGCCGATCTGCGCGGGGCGGCGCGGCCAGCGGGCGAAGAGCCCACGCCGGATGAGCGCACGGCGGCGCTGAGCGTCTCGCGGCGAACCGAGCTGTGGCATGCGGCGCTGTTGGGGCTGTTCCTGCTGCTGCTCGGCGAGGGTCTGCTGCTGTTCAAGCGCCGCGGTGAGGCCCCAGCGCTGCGACCTCGGCGGGGAG
>JAGQJJ010000642.1 GCA_020430675.1 Myxococcales bacterium | reverse complement strand
CGCGTCGAGCCTGAACCGGAAGACCTGATCCGGCCCCACCGTCGCCACGCCGGGCGGACATTGCTGACCGGCCACATCCTGCCCGCGGCGCGCGGTTGAACCCACGAAGCGCGCCGGCAACGTCAACGCGATCGCGTTGCCGCAGCGCTCGCCCTCGTCGGGCGGCCCGACCGTCACCGCAAACGGACCGTGCTGCGCCTCGTCGCGGCCATCGACGATCAGCGCAAAGGTGCCGCCACGGATCATGTTCAGCGCGTCGGCCTCGGGCCGCCCGGCGCCCTCGCGATCCTGCCGGGCGTCGCCCAGGCAGCTCGTCGGATCGGCGCAATCGGCGGCCACCCAGAACGCGGTGTCATACGCCGGATCGAGCGGCGCCACCCCGATCACCCAGCGCCCCGGCCCCGGCACATCAAATCGGAACACCATGTCGGGCCCGCGCGCGTTGCCCAGGCAATTGGCGCGCGAATAATCATCGACCAGTCCGGTGGTGCTGCCGAGCGCCGTCTCAAACGGCGCCAGCCCTCGCGCCGCCGCGCAGGTATCACCCCCGCAGCCCCGCTCATCGACAATGCCATCGCAGTCATCATCGAGCTGATTGCAGCCCTCCTCCTGCGAGGCGTCGGCCGACCCGCCCGGCTCGGTGCTGCACACTGGCAGCCCCAGCGGGCCACATTCGCGCACGCCATCGCCGCATGCGCCGCGGCCTCGACAGGCGTCACCGACCCCAAAGCCCTCATCGGTGCGGCCATCGCAGTCATCGTCCACCTGATTGCAGCGCTCGGGCGTCGAGGCATCGTTCGGCCCGCCCGGCTGCGTCGAGCACACCACCGTCTCGTCGGCGCTGCACACCACCAGCCCCGGCGGACACGCCCCGCGCGCCGGGCAGCCATCGCCCAGCGGCAACCCCTCATCGATCACGCCGTCACAGTCATCATCGCGCGCGTTGCAGCGCTCCACGCCCCGCTCGGCGCTGCCCCCGGGATCGGTGCTGCACAGCACCCGATCGCCCTCGCCGCATTCCAGCACGCCCGCCCCGCAGGGCAGCGCGCCATCGCAGGGCGCGCCCAGGTTCAGATCCTCGTCGGTGACGCCATCGCAGTCATCGTCCAGCGTGTTGCACCGCTCGGGGACCGCCCGCGAATCCGAGCCCTCGGGCGAGGTGCTGCACCGCGTGCCCCCGCCCTCGGCGCACTCGACCACCCCCGGACCGCACGCCCCGATCGCCAGGCAGCCCACGCCCAGGTCGAAGCCCTCATCCACCGTGCCATCGCAGTCATCATCGCGCCCATTGCACGTCTCGGCCTGCGGCGTGCTCGCCGACCCGCCCGCGTCGGTATCGCAGCGCAGCTGGCCGCCCGGCGTGCACTCGGTCGCGCCCGGCCCGCACTGGCCCATGCAGGCCTCGCCGACGCCGTGGCCCTCATCAAGCGCGCCGTCGCAGTCATCATCGACGCCGTTGCACACCTCGTCGGCCACCTGCGACCGCGTGCCGCCCGGATCGGTATCGCAGCGCATCGCGCCGGCCCGCGCGCATTCGAAGACGCCGGCCCCGCAGGCGCCCACGCCTTCGCAGGGCGCGCCCAGGTTGAAGTCCTCATCGACCTGGCCATCACAGTCATCATCGGCGCCATTGCAGCCCTCGGCCTCCGGCCCCGTTCCGCCCTCGCAGGCGCCATACAGCCCATCGGGCCCGCAGGTCTCCAGCCCGCGTCGGCACCGACCCAGGCTCACGCCGCACGAGCGCGTCTCCCCCTCACGACAGGCCCCCGCCATCGCGTCAGGCCCGGCATCCGCGCCCGCGTCGACCGCCGCGTCCACCGCGGTCACCGCGTCCAGCGAGATGGGCGGGCTCGCGTCTTCACCCGGATCGCCGGGGCGCACGCAGCGATCGGCGACGCAGACCTGCCCGCGCGGGCAGGCGGCCAGCGAACCGCACATCGGCACCACGGCCGGCGAGTCGGCCCCGCCCGCGCAGCTCACGAGCCCGACAGCGAGCCCCAAAGCACCCACGAACCAACGGTGCATCAACGCCACTCCCCTCGTCCCCGAGTCGCCCACCTGATACCAGAATCCGCCGAAGAACGGGGTGAAACCAGTTGACACCCGGGAGGGCGCTCGACTAGCTTCACTCGCCGCGGCGGGCGGCCCAGCGCCGGCATAGCTCAGTTGGTAGAGCAGCTCACTCGTAATGAGCAGGTCGTCGGTTCGAGTCCGACTGCCGGCTCCCTCCATCGCCCGCCCCTCCCGTGCATCTGCCTGTTGTCGTGGTTGCTCTGCGCCCTCATCGGCGCGGCGCCCGCCCAGGCGGCGCCCGGCCTGCGGCTCGTCGTGCTCGACCCCGGCCACGGCGGCACCAACCTCGGCGCACCCGCCCGTTACCACCGCGGCCGCTACGAGAAGGAGTTCTCGCTCCTCATCGCCCGCCGCGTCGCCGAGCACCTGCGCGGCGAGGGCGTCCAGGTGGTGCTCACCCGTCTCGAAGACCGCGACATGACCCTCAAAGAGCGCATCGGCCTCGCCAACAAGCTCTCGGCCGACCTCTTCCTCAGCGTGCACCTCAACGCCACCGAGCGCCCCGGCCCATCCGGTCACGAGACCTTCTTCCTCAGCCTCGACGCCACCGACGAAGCGGCGAAGCGCCTCGCCGCCTTCGAAAACAGTGAACCGGCCACCCTCGCCGACGCCGCTGGCGCCGCACCGGTCGACGACGCGGTCGGCGACATCCTGCTCGACCTCACGCGCAACCGCGCCCACGCCGACGCCGAGCGCCTCGCCGCGCTCATCCAGGCGCGCCTCGCCCCGCGCAGCCCGTTTCAGAACCGCGGGGTCAAACAGGCCCCCTTCTTTGTGCTGATGGGCGCCGCCATGCCGGCCGTGGTCACCGAGGTCGGCTTCATCAACCACCCCCAGGAAGGCCGCTTCATCACCAGCGACGAGGGCATCAAAGACCTCGCGCTGGGCATCGCCGAAGGCATTCTCGACTTCGGTCGCCTCGTGCTCGCCCCCCGCGCCAAGACCCACGATCCTGCGGAGACGCCATGAAATCCCGCCCCGACGGCCGCGCCGCCGATGCGCTGCGCCCCATCGCTTTTGAACTCGACGTGCAGACCGGCCCCGCCGGCAGCGCGCTCATCCGCTGGGGCAATACGCATGTGCTCTGCGCCGCCAGCCTCGAAGACCGCGTACCCGGCCATCGCGTCGGCAGCGGCGGCGGCTGGCTGACCGCCGAGTACGCCATGCTGCCCGGCGCCGGCAGCGACCGCGTGCGCCGCGACCGTTCGGGCGTGGGCGGCCGCACCGCCGAGATTCAGCGCCTCATCGGCCGCAGCCTGCGCGCGGCCATCGATCTCGACCGGATTGGCAGCCGCACGATGTGGATCGACTGCGACGTGATGCAGGCCGACGGCGGCACGCGCTGCGCCTCGATC
>JAGQJJ010000641.1 GCA_020430675.1 Myxococcales bacterium | reverse complement strand
AGCGCGTCGGTCTTCATACGAAGGTGTAAACGCCGCGGGGCAGCGCGCCCTCGGCCGGTTGCCAGCGCTCGGCGTTGCCCGAGAGCCGCGGGTGGATCTGCGTCTCGACGCGGTCGCGCACCGCCGCGGCGCCCAGCTTCGCGCGATGGCGCAGAAACGCGGGGATGCGCTCGGCGTCGACGATGAAGTCCTCGAGCGCGAGGCAATCGATGCGCGAGTTGGCCATGCAGCGCAGCGCGTCGGCGGGCGTGCACACGATGGGCTCGCCGCGCACGTTGAACGAGGTGTTGACCAGCAGCGGGCAGCCGGTGCGGGCAAAGAACCGCTCGATCAGGCGGGCAAAACGCGGCGCCGTCTCGGGATCGACCGTCTGCGCCCGCGCCGAGCCGTCGACATGGGTGATGGCCGGCAGATCAAGCGGCGAGCGCACCTGGCAGGTCTCGCTCATGAAGCGCGACGGCGGGCGCAGGTCGAGGTGCGCGGCGGTCTGCGCTTCGAGGATGGCCGGGGCAAAGGGCCGGAACCCCTCGCGCTTCTTCACCAGCGCGTTGAGGCGCTCGCGCATCTCCGGATCGCGCGGATCGGCCAGAATGCTGCGCGCGCCCAGGGCGCGGGGGCCGAACTCCATGCGCCCGTGGAACCAGCCGATGACCTTGCCGGCGACCAGCCGGTCCACCACCGCATCGAGCAGCGCGTCTTCGTCGCCGCGATGGTCGATCGCCGCGATGCCCGCCTCTTCCAGCAGCACCGCGATCGATCCCGGCGAAGCGCTCGGCCCCAGATAGACATGCGGCAGCCGGTCGCCCGCCGGACGCTCGCCGGTCAGCTCGATATGCGCCAGCGCCGCCGCGCCCAGCGCGCCGCCTGAGTCGCCGGCCGCCGGCTGCACGAACAGGTCGGCAAACGGCCCCTCGCGCCGAATGCGCCCGTTGGCCACGCAGTTGAGCGCCACCCCGCCCGCGAGGCACAGGTTCTCGCTCTGCGTCAGGTCGTGCAGATGCCGCACCTTGGCCAGCAGCACTTCTTCGAGCACCACTTGCAGGCTATGCGCGATGTCTTCATGCACGCGCTCGATCGCGCTCTCGGGCGCCCGCGGCGGCACGCCGAACAACGCCGGCAGCGCATCGGTGTACATGCGGTCGGGCCTGGCGAAGTCGAAGTACGCCGGGTCGAGCGCAAACTGCCCCCGCGCCCCCGGCCGCACCAGGCGCCCGATCGCCTCAACAAAGCGCGGCCGACCATACGGCGCGAGGCCCATCACCTTGTACTCGTCGCTGAGCACCGAGAAGCCGAGGTAATCGGTGATCGCGCTGTAGAGCAGGCCCAGCGAGTCGGGGAAGACCACCTCTTCGAGCAGCTTCAACTCGGCGCCGCGCCCGTGCCCGTAGGTCGTCGTCGCCCACTCGCCCACCCCATCGACCGTCAGCACCGCCGCCTCGGCGAACCCCGAGAAGAAGTAAGTGCTCGCCGCATGGGATTGGTGGTGCTCAAAGCCGACAAACAGCCCGTCGTAGCCAAACGCCGCGCGCAGCGCGCGCTCGGGGTGCCCTGGATCGAGCCACGCAAAATGCGGATCGACGCTGGCGTCGAGCCCCATCGAGAGCTGCCGCGCCAGCTTCTTCTGCGGCGACTCGTAATAGGCCACGCAATCGATCTCGGCCGGCGAGAGCCCGCCCGCGGCCTCGAGGCAGTACCGAAAGGCGTTGATCGGCGCCCGGCGGTCGTACTTGACGCGGGTAAAGCGCTCCTCGGGCACGGCGGCGACCAGCGCCCCGTCGCGCAGCAGGCAGCACGTCGACTCGTGGTAGAAGGCCGAGACCCCGAGCACGATCACCAGGCGTCCCCCCCTGCGCCGCGCGGTTGATCCGACATCGCCCGCCCCCCTCCTGGCCACGGCCGCGACGGATGATTGGTCGCGGGCACCGTAGCATGCGCCCGCGGTGCTGGCGACGGGTCATGACCGCATGGGGTGCAGGCCGCGCCCGCCGCCGGTCAGTGCTCGGCCGTGACCTGAACGTCCACGTTGTTCGGCGCGCGGCCCACCTTCAGGGCCACATAGAGCGTCTGGCCGGCGGTGAGCTGAATCGGGTCGAAGTTCATGGCCTTCGAACTGGTCTTGGTGGCCTGCACCACGGGGCCGGCCGTGTCGCCGATGCAGGTCTGGTGCACCGAGACCTGCACCTGCCCCGAGCCGGACGGCACGGCGTACACCTGGTATCGACCTGCCTGCGGCGCGCGAAACGACACCCAGGTCGAGCCCGGTCCGGGCTGAGCGGTGTCGGATCGCGACCAGTAGTCGGGCTTGGTGCCCGCCACGACCGCCATCGCGCCGCGGCAGGTCATCGGGCGCGGTCCGGGGTCGGGCATGTAATGCGCCACCTCGTGGGCACCCTCCCGAATGGTCCGGGCGTTGTCATGCGCGTTGTTGCCGAGCGGCTCGCCGTCGAACTGGCAGGCGTGCTCGTGGGCCGCCTTGCGCGCGGCGTCGCATTCGATGCGCTTCGCGCCATTCGAGAAGTAGGGGATGGCGGGGCACGGCGCCTTGTCGTCGCATTTGGGACTGGCCATCAGCGTGCTGAACTTGCCGGGCACCTTATGGGCCCGCTCGTGTCGCGCGCCCATCAAGTGCCCGAGCTCGTGGGCCACCACGTACGGGGCCGAGCCCGCGATGGCGCAGCGGTAGTTGATCGCCGTGAACCCCAGCGACCGCGTGGTGTAGCGGTTGGGCGTGTCATCGCGCGCCGCGCCGCACTCGCCGTGCCCCGACTGCTCCGGATCGAGCAGGAAGGCGACGACCAGATCGGCGCCGTCCTCGCGCGTGCGCGCCTTGTTCATGCCCTTCCACAGCGCGTCGTTTGTGTCCCGCAACTGCGCGACCGCCCGATTGAGCGTCGTCGACCGGTGGGCGATCGCCTGCACCCGGACGACATGCAGACTGACCTCCTGCAGCCCGCTATGCGGCAGGATCTCTTCGTCGAGCTGCTGGAAGGTGTCCTGAATGAAGTCGAGCACGGCCTTGGGATCGTTGCCGTTCAGCTTCTTCGGGATGTCTTCATCGTACAGAACCAACACATCGATGCGCGCATGGGGCAGGATCGTCCAGGTGCTGCCCTTGGTATTGGCGTCTCCCCAGACGACCACTTGCGGGCCACCCGCCGGGCGGTGCAGATAGGATCCGTCGGGCGCGCGCAGCACCACGCCGTTGTCGACGGTCACGAGGCTCCACTCCGCGCCATCGGGGCTCTTCTGTACCTTCAGCGTCGACTGCGGGCCGCGCGCGAGAAAGTCATCGCGCCACGAGAGCAGGCGGACCTGGCCGTCGGAGAGACAGATGAGCTTCCACACCGACCCCTTGGTCCAGTTCCAACTGGTCACCCGCGGCTCGGCGGCCCGGTGAAGATAGTCGCCCCGCCACGACTGCAACACGATGTAGCCGCCG
>JAGQJJ010000640.1 GCA_020430675.1 Myxococcales bacterium | reverse complement strand
CGCTCGCCCGAGCCGCCCGCCTCGTTTGGCTACACGGTCGATGACCAGGTCGCTTTTGTCGACGCCCTGCTGGCCGAAGCGGGCGTCACCGAGCCGGTCACGGTGGTGGTGCATGACATCGGCGGCATGATGGGGGTGCCCTGGGTCGCCCGCAATCTGGCCCGGGTGCGCGGCTTGATGATCACCAATACCGTCGCCTTCGAGGGCTTCAAGTGGTTTGGCATCGCGCGCCGCTGGGGCGACGCCAGCTTCACGGGTCGCCTGCGGTCGGCGCTGATGATGTGGGCCATCGGCCTGCGCGGCGGCGCGCCGTTCAAGCGCGCGTTCGGGCAGCAGAACCCTCAGCTCGACCCCGCCGAGCTCGATCGCATCACCCGTACCTTTGCCCTGAACACCGCGGCCAAGAACGCCAGCCTGCGGCAGTTTCGCGAGCTTCTGCGCGGCGACTTCTTCTCCGGCTTCGACGCGATGAACGAAGCCATCACCGCCGCGGTGCCGACGCGCGTCCTGTGGGGCGATGGCGACCCCTATGTGGCCACGCAGTATGCGCAACGCTTCGCCCGGGCCAAGGCCACCGTGCTGCCCGGCGTGGGCCACTGGGTGCCCATGGTCGCCGCCGATCGCCTCGCCGACGAGATTCGAGCCCTGGTCGGCGTGCCGGGCTGAAACGAGGCCCCGGGGCCGGCGCGCTGTGATAGGCTCGCCCAAGTGCGGATTGAGCCGCAGCGGCAGGCGAATCGGATGGTCGAGATCGAACAGAGCGCGGGCGGATCGGACGCCGTCGCGGGCATCATTCGGTGGGCGTTTGACCGCGTTCGGCGGCACCTGACGCGGTACGGCGTGCGGTTGACCCAGGCCGGCGGCGGGCTGAGCGACCTCTATGTCAGCATCGATGAAGTGCAGCGCGTGCTCGGTGACCTGCCCACCGAGGCGGCGCCGCTGGATCCGCCGCTGGCGCTGCCCGCTGCGGGGCCGATCGCGCGGTTGCAGGCGCGCTTCGATCTGACGCCGCGCGAGCTGGCGGTGCTGCTCGGCGCCGCCGCGCCGCTCCTCTCGATCGATGTGGCGCGGCTCTACTCGTTCGCTTGGGCCGACTTCAGCGTGAAGCAGCCCTCGCCTGGCTTTCTCTGCGAGCTCGTATCCGACGACGCCGCGGCGGCCACCATCGCGCAGGCCGCCTTCCGCGCCGACGCGCCGCTGGTGCGCGCGCGGCTCATCCAGCTCAACGCCACCGACGCCTGGGGCCCCGATGCGCCGCGGCTGCATCAAGGGGTCACGGTGCCCGAGTCGGTGCTGGCGTTCTTGCGCGGCGAGCCGCCCATCGTCACCGAGGTCGACGCGGGCCTGGGCGCCGAAGCGCCGGATCTGCCCGCGGCGGTGCGCGAGCGCCTGGCCCGCGCGGTGGCCGAGTCGCTCAGCGCCGGGCCGCGGTGTCCGCGGCTGCTGCTCGTCGGCGAGGCGGGCACCGGGCGCGAGGCGGGTCTGCGCGCCGCGCTCGCGGTTGTGGGGCAGCCGCTGACCACCGTCGACGCCGATCAGTGGCCGACCGACCCGGATCGCTTCGACGCCGCCCTGGCCGAAGTCACCCGCGAGGTGCAGCTCTACGGCCAGGTGCTGTTGCTGCGCGCCGATCGGCTGCTCGATGACCTCGATGAGACGCTGCTCGCGCGCCTCGCCGCCCGCTTGCGCGAGCCGATCGGGCTCGTCGCGCTGACCGCGCGCCACGCGGCCGGCGCGCTGCACGCCGCGCTCGGTGGCCTGCACGAGATTCGCTTCCCGCTGCCTCCGGCGGCCCGGCAGCTCGACCTGTGGCGGCAGGCCCTCGGCGACGATGAAGACGGCGACGTCGCGGCCCGCCTGGCCGAGCGCTTCAACGTCTCGCCGGGCGTCATCCGCGCCGCGGTCGACGAAGCGCGGCAGGAGGCGCGGCTGGCCGGCGCGTCCGACGCCGAGCCGACGCTGACCGCCGACGCGGTCGCCCGCGCGGTGCGCCGCCGCGTCAACCACGCGCTCAACGTGCTGGCCGAGCCGATGAGCACCACGCTGACCTGGCACGATGTGGTGCTGCCCGAAGAGGTCATCGACACGCTGCGCGAGATTCTCGCCCAGGCGCGCCACCGGGCCCGCGTCTACGATGACTGGGGCTTCCGCCAGAAGATGGCTTATGGCCGCGGCCTCTCGTGCCTCTTCGCCGGCCCGCCGGGCACCGGCAAGACCATGATGGCCGGCATCATGGCCCGCGAACTGGGCCAGGAGCTGTACCGCGTCGACCTGTCGCGGGTGGTCAGCAAATGGGTCGGCGAGACCGAGAAGAACCTGGGCCGCGTCTTCGATGAAGCGCGCCGGGCGCAGGTCATCTTGTTCTTCGACGAGGCCGACAGCCTGTTCTCGGCCCGCACCGAGGTCAAAGGCGCCAACGACCGCTTCGCCAACATGGAGGTCAACTATCTGCTCCAGCGGATGGAAGACCACGACGGCATGTCGATCCTGACGACCAACTTCGAGCGCAGCCTCGACGAAGCTTTCAAGCGGCGGTTGAAGTTTCGGGTGCATTTCCCGATGCCAGACGCGGGCGAGCGTGCGAAGCTATGGCAGCGCATGATCCCGCAGAAGACGCCGATCGAGGACGGCATCGGCTTCGACATGCTGGGCAAGCGCTACAAGATGAGCGGCGGCAACATCAAAAACGCGGTGTTGCGCGCCGCCTTCTACGCGGCGGATCGGGATCAGGCGCTCTCGGAGGCCTTGCTGGTGCGCGCCGCCGAGGCCGAAGCGCGCGAGATGGGGCGGCTGTGAGGAGGGGTCGAGAATGAACGAACAGTCACTTGAAAAGGAGCGGAGCCATTCGCCGGCCAGCGCCGGCCTCGATGACGCTTCGCGAGCACCCTCGATCCAGTTTCTGGCCGATCGGTCGGCGGCGCGCAGCGCGCAGAGCGCCGAGGTCGTGCAGTTCAACTTCGCTTCCATGCTGGGCGGCCTGACCGGCCCCGCGCGTTCGGGCGGCCGGGCCGGTGGCTCGGCGTTGCATGACGCGATGGGCGACGGTTTTCTGGGCCAGGCCGGCTCGGCGGGGCTTGGCGCGCTGGCCCAGTTTGGCTCCGAGAAGCTCGAGGGCCTGGGCGAAGAGGGCAGCGTGGGGCGGTCGTTTGCCAATATCGGCGCCGCGGGGCTGGGCGGCTTCGCCGGCGGCGTGCGGGGCCAGGAAGAAGAAGAGGGCGGCGGCGAGGGCGAAGGCCAGGAGGAAGAAGAGGGCGAAGGCCAGGAAGGGCAGGAGGGCGAGGGCGATCTGCCGCTCTGGCTCAAGGGCGTCAGCGCGCTGCGCGGGCCGGGCCGCTCGCTGGCCCAGCGGGGCGGGCGCGCGCTGCGCGGCAAGCTGGGCAACGGGTTCTGGGGCAAAGCGGCGGCGATGGGACTGGGCAAGGCCAGCGAATTTGGCGCCTCGCGCCT
>JAGQJJ010000639.1 GCA_020430675.1 Myxococcales bacterium | reverse complement strand
CTCGCCGTTCACGGTGGCCGCCGCCGAGTGGTCGAGGCTGGCGAGCAGGCGGCTGCTTGGCACCCATTCGAAGCCCAGACGGCCGTTTTCGAGGTCATAGCTCCAATGGCGGTCGGTGATGGTGCCATCGGCCATGCGCCCGGCGAACAGGTTGAGGCGCCCGGCGATGAGCGCGGCGGTGGCATCGGCGACGGGGAAGGCATCGACCTCAAGCTGGCTCCAGGCGCCGCCTTGCAGCTTGAACAGCGTGCCGCGGATCATGCCATCGACGTCGCGGCCGCCGGCCACGTAGAAGGCGCCGCCGTAGGCCACCGCGACCGCGCCGGTGCGGGCCGAGGGCAGCGGCGCGCCGTTGCGCCAGCGGTCGGTGGCCGGGTCGTAGATCTCGACCGAGGTGATGGCGCCGTTGTTGTCGCCGCCCGCGACGTAGATCTCACCGCCGACGACCGCGGCGACCGGATCGCGGCGCGGCACCAGCATCGAGCGATGGTCCTGCCAGCGGCGCGCGATGGGATCGTAGCTGCGCAGCGTGGCCAGCGGGTTGCCGCCCGCGTCGGCGCCGCCGATGGCCCAGACCCGGCCGACGTGGCCCACCGCGGCCAGGTCGTTCTGCACGCTGGGCAGCGCGGGCAGCGCGCGCCAGGTGGCGACCTCGGGGTCGAAAACGTAGAAGGTGGTCAGCTCCTGGAACGAGCGGCCGCCCAGGACGTAGACGCGGCCGTCGACGGCCGCGGTGGCGTGCATGAAGCGGCTCTCGGGCATCACCGAGGGGCGCCGCACATGGTCCTCGTCGTGGGCGTAGTAGATCGTCGTGTCGGTGACCGTCTCGGGTCCGTTCTGCACGGCGACGACGCGGCCGCCGACCACAAAGCCGGTGACATGGTCGTCGTCGAGCGGGCCGATGCGCGTGGTGGTGATGGCGCCGGCGCCCGAGCGAGGGGCGGGCAGGGGCGCGCGGTTGCGCCACACGCGGCGGTCGATGACATATTCCTCGACCCGCGCGGTGATGGCGCCGTCGACGCCGCGGCCGCCCGCGATGACAATGCCTTGGTGGCCGCCGATGACCCGGGTGAGCGAGTTGTCCTGCAAGGTGGCCGTCAGGTGCGAGCGCGGCGTGGGCATTGTCGCCACCCGCTGCCATGAGTTGGTGCCGGTGTCATAGACATCGACATCTGCGACCGTCTGACCGTCGTTGTCGATGCCACCCACGCAGTAGATCAGCTCGCCGACCAGCACGGTGGCGAAGGCATATCGGCCGCGTGGCATCGGGGCGACGTCGTTGCGCCAGCGGTCGATGTCGGCCTCGTAGACCTCGTGCGCGGTGACGACCGCGCCGCCGTTGCTGCGGCCGCCGAGCACGTGCACGCGCCCGCCGACCCGCACCGCCTGCGCGCCGAAGCGCGGCGTGGGCATCGAGCGGCGCAGCTCCCAGGCGCTCTCATCGGTGGGCAGGCGGGCGACCTGGTTGCTGGGCACGCCGTCGCGCACGCCGCCGATGATATAGGTGGAGCCGTCGACGATGGCCGCCGAGGCTTCCGCGCGGGCGAAGGGCATCGGTGGCAGGGCGCGCCAGCGGTCGGGGATGGGCTCGTACAGGAAGGCATCGCCGCGCGTGCTGACGCCGTCGGTGCCGCCGAGCGCGACCACGCGGCGGTCGTCGTGGGCGACGGCCATGTCGGCGAGCGCCACCGGCAGCGTCGAGCCGCGCGTCCAGCCGTTGCCGTCGCCCGAGATCTCGAACGTCACCGTGAAGACGCGCGCCTGCCAGTTGCCGGCGCGGTCGCGGGCGCGCACGCTGAGCACGGTGTCATCGAAGATGCGGAAGGTGCGCATGCCATCAAAGGACTGCGAGAAGGCATCGGGCGTGCTGCCATCGGTGGTGTAGTAGACCGTGGCCGGCTCGCTGGCGGCGGCGGTGACGGTGATGCCATCGAGGAACACGCCGCCGCTGGGGCTGATGGCGACGGTCGGTGGGTTGATGTCATAAACGACGCGCACGACGCGCTCGGCGCTCTCGACCCCGGCGGTGACCCCGCGAATGCGATAGACGTTCTCGCCCGGCGTCAGGTTGAAGTTGACCTCCCAACGCAGCGCCTGGCTCTCGGGCACCGCGTCGGCGCCGTTGATGCGCACGCCGCTGCCGGCCGTCTTGCCGCCGGCGAGGATGAGCGCCGCCTGGTTGGTGGGGCTGACCACCGGGTCGACGGTGGGCGGGGCGACGCAGCCGGGGATGGGCTCGGGGAAACAGCGCCCGTCCTGGCAGCGATCGACCGTGCAGCCATTGCCATCATCGCAGGCGGGGAAGGCCGGTGGGTGACCGCAGGCGTTGCGTATGGGGTCAAAGACGTCTTCGGTGCACACGTTGTTGTCATTGCAGGCCGTCGCGGCGTCGGCCGGCCCGCAGGCGCCGCCGCGGCACATCTCGCCGACCGGGCAGATGCCATTGGGGTTGCGCACCGAGCAGCCGGCGCCGACGTCGGTGCAAAGGCCACCGAGGCAGATCTGGCCGCCGGGACACAGGCCGTCGAGCGCGGGCGCGCCGCAGACGTCGCCGGGCGAGCGGCAGCGGCCGTCGATGCAGATGTCACCGGGATCGCAGTTGCAGCCCGCGCCGCCGCCGACGCACTGGCCCTCGATGCTGCACAACTCGCCCAGATTGCAGACGCCGCAGGTGCCATTGCAGCCATCGTCGCCGCACTGGCGGCCGTCGCAGTCGGGCACGCAGATCTCTTCGCAGTGGCCATCGGTGCACAGATAGCCATCGCCACACGCGCCGCAGGTGCCATCGCAGCCATCGTCGCCGCACTCGCGATCTTCGCAGGCAGGCACGCATTGCACCCGGCAGCGCCCGGCGTCGATGTCGCACAGCTCGCCCGGATCGCACATGCCACAGAAGCCATCGCAGCCATCGGGCCCGCAGCTTCGGCCCTGGCATTGCGGCGCACACTCGGCCGGCACGCAGCGCCGGGCGTCGATGTCGCAGCGCTCGTCGTCGCCACAGCCGCAGTCGGCCGGACAGGTCGCGCAGGTCTCGCCCACGCCCGCGGTGCAGGCGCCGTCGCCGCAACAGGCGCCGCAGTCGGCGGGGCAGGTGAAGCAGTCTTCGGGCGCTTCGCAGACCTGATCGCCGCACTCGGCGGGCGCCTCGGTGCAGCGGCCGTCGGCGGTGCACAGGTCGTCGTCTTCGCATTCGCCGCATGCGCCTTCGCAGCCGTCATCGCCGCAGACCCGGTCGCCGCAATCGGGCACGCAGGCCGGCACGCAGGTCCGCGCCGCCGCATCGCAGCGGTCGCCGGCGGCGCAGCTACAGTCGGCCGGACACGTGGCGCACGTCTCGCCGTGGTCGACGCGGCAATCGCCGTCGCCGCAGCAGAAGCCGCAGTCGAGCGGGCAGTTGGCGCAGGTCTCGCCCGCGGCGCACTCGGCGTCGCCGCAACGCGCCGCGGGCAGCGT
>JAGQJJ010000638.1 GCA_020430675.1 Myxococcales bacterium | reverse complement strand
ACTTCACCAAGGCGCCGCTCACGCTCATCGCTCTGCAGCGCCAACAAACGCCGATCGCGCTCGGCATCGATCGCCCGCCGCACCTTCGCCCGCAGCAGGAAACCGAACGGGCCCTCCTTCTGGATGAAGTCATAGATGCCTTCGGCAAATGCGCGCTCAATGTTGGACGGCGTGGCATAAGCGGTCAGCAGTACGATGCGAGCGGCTGGCGCGCGCAGGCGGACGTCGGCGATCAGCTCAAGGCCGTGATCGGGGCCCAGCGGCCCCTCCAGCTTGAGGTCGAGCACGACCACCTGCCAATCGGCTTCCGCCAGCGCCTGCAACGCTTCGCTGCGCTGCATGGCGGTCGTCACCGAGTAGCCGTCGGCCACCAACAGGCGCCGTAGCTCGTCGACAAGGAGGTCATCGTCGTCAACGACCAGCACGCGGGCGACATCATCTCTCATCGGCGACCTCTGTCTGCAACGGGCAGCTCGATCAGGAATCGCGCCCCGCCCAGCGGCGAATCGGCGCAGCGAATCGTGCCTTGCATGACCTCAATCTCGCGGCGCGCCACCGCCAAGCCCATGCCGGTCCCGCCGGGGCGCCAGTAGACGCCCTGGTCGAAGATCGCCTCGCGCATACCCAGTGGCACTCCGGGACCATCATCGTCGACGGCGAGGCGCAGCCGACCATCGGGCATCGGCGAGAGGCTGATCTCGACCTGAACGGCCTCGACGGGACGCACCTGCCAGTCGTTGCGGAGCACATTGGTCAAGGCCCGCACGCCGTTGGCCCGCACGCCGCGAATGAACGTCAGTCCCTCGGCCAGATCATGGTGAACCGCTGCGCGATGACCGAGCTCGGCCTCGACGGCATCCACCGCGTCATCGACCCATCGACGGACGTCAAAGGTCTCGTCCCCCCCGCCGATCAGCTCGGCGACCCTCACCTGATCGCGAGCGAAACCCTCCAGGCGTTCCAAACCCTGCTGGATGCGCCGCAGGTCATCTTCCGCTTCAGTCGTACGCGGCAGGCGACCGACCGATTGCCGAATCGGGAAGACGATGTTTCGGATCTCATGGGCGGCCTCTTGGGCCCGTTGGCCCAGCGCCCGCGCCAGAGCGCTTTCGCCGCGGGTCGTCTGCGCGGCGTCCGCCAGCGGAGGGCTGTCCTCAAGCCGTGCGATCAACGATGCCGCGAGAGAGCCATAGGTGCCCAGGCGGCCGGCCCCCAATTGCTGGAGCAGCGGGATGAAACGTTCATGCACCGCGTAGCGCTCGAACAGATCCCCATGGTCATGCCGAACCCAGGCAAAGACGCCCATGGATGCCAGGCGCTGAGTCACCGAGCGACTCCATGGCCAATCCTCGGCCCACGGATCGTCCGGATCATCAATCATGGTCCCCTTGGGGTGGTTGGCCAAGTACTCGGCGCAACTGGCGTGCAGCCGCCATTCGTCATCAGAACCCAGGCACTGCAAGACTTCACAGGTCAACAGCCACCGAACCAGATCGTAGGTCTGCAAGCCCAGCGCGACCCGACCCAGCTCGCTGAGGTCTCGCGCGGCAGGTCGATCGCCGACCACCAGTCGGACCTCCCGGCAATACCGGCCGATGGCATCTTGACCGGCGCCGAGGAGAGGTGCGGCGTGTCGGGCCAACTCGGCCGTCTCGACCGCTTCCACCGGCGAAATCTCTTCGGCAGCAGGCAGGCCAATCTCGGCGGCGATGACCGCTCGGGTCAGTCGATCGAGCCGGTCCTCATCGGCGCCAAAGCTCTGCATCAAGCGTGTGCGCACCCCCACCAACCACTCCGGAAAGGCGTCCAACCACTCGGCATGGCGGTAGGCGAGAAAATCGATGACTTTGGGATCAGAGGCGTTCTGCTCGAGTCGATGCACCAGATGACGACGAAACACGCCGACATCGACCGGCCGCACACCCACCTCGGCTTGGAGTCGAACTTCCTCCAAATGCGCACGCAGATCGTCGAGCCAGCTCATGGGGCGTAGATACCAAGCCGCCACCGCCCCCGCAAGCGAGGCACACGACCGCGCGATTACTGCAACCGGCCGCGGATGTGCACAAACGAGGCGACGTTGTCGGGCTCGAAGCGGGCGTCCTGCAACGTGATGGGCACCGGGAGGGCGTCGGCGCCGAGGGAGAAGGTCTGGTCGGCGATGGCGGCGGGGATCAGCCGCGCGATGAGCGCGATCTGGCCTTCCAGCTGCTGCTCCTTGACCTCGCCGCGCGGGGTCTCGTCCACGTCGCCATGGGCTTCGACCGAGATGTCGGGCACCAGCTCGAGCGCGCCGCTGCTGGTGTCGACCGAGAGGCTCATGTGCATGATGGCGTGCACCGCGACCGAGGCGAGCTTGCCGTCGGGCACCGAGAGGTCGAGCATCATGTCGCCGAACTCGATGACCAGCGGCTTCTCGCCCGGCTCGATGCGCACCACCGGCGGCAGCAGCGGGCGCACGCCGATGCTGAGCGGGGTGGTCGGGTCGAGGCCCGCCGCCGCTTCGTCGAGCGAGTCGATGAACAGCGCCAGACCCGCTTGCGGGGGCAGCTCGACGTCGCCGCCCGAGGGCGCGAGCAGCAGGTCGAGCCCGCCGCTGGCCCAGATGGCGTGCAGCATGCGCCCGATCAGATCGCTGGCCATGCCGATGTCGATCTGGTCGTTATAGCTCATGGTCGGGTCGGTCATGTCGACCGGCAACGCGCCGCCCGGGTGCTCGATGACCTGGGCCCGCGCGGCGGCGCCCATGGTCAGCGTGAGGCCGTCGAAGCTGGATTCGATGTTGCGGATCTTCATGCCCAGCTCGACCGGGTTGCCGAGCACGTCGATGACCTGGGTGAGCGAGTCGGGGTTGAACAGCTCGGGCACGACCAGATCGCTGAGGCCGTCGCGCACCATGTCTTCGGCCATGCCGCGCACGGTGCCCTCGAAGAGGTCTTCGATGAAGCCGGGCACGTTGTCGATGTTGTAGCCGAAGCCGACAAACTCGACCTGCGGCTGGGCGACCTGGATGTCGATGCCGCCGTCGGGCGTGGCGGCCAGGATGAGCTGGGCGTCGACGTGCAGGTCGTCGCAGTGCATGTCGCCGCGCACGTCCACATCGAAGATGATGTTGACCGTGCCGCGCATCTCGATGCGCAGGCGGTGCACCGTCAGGCGGACCTCGATATAGCCGGGCCGCGGCACGAGCATCATGCTCACGCTGTCGTAGGTGGCCGATTCGAGCTGGAAGTCGCCGCCACCGCCGCCCGCGCCGAGCAGCGAGACGAAGTCGAGCTGGCCGAGGAAGGCGTTGAGCTGGTTGCTGATGACCTGGAAGCCCTCGGCGGTGACCAGCACCTGCATCGCCCGGCCGACCTCGGCGTTCGGGTCGGCGTCGGCGCCGGCGAGCACTGCGCGCCGGTCCTCGGCGCGGCGGTTGCCCTCGTTGGCTTCGGTGATCAGGATGTTCAG
>JAGQJJ010000637.1 GCA_020430675.1 Myxococcales bacterium | reverse complement strand
CCCGGACGCGCGCCCAGTCGTCGCGTCCGCGAAGCAGCTTGAAGCGGCTTGCGTTCGGGTCCATCTCAGCGGCACTCGTCCGGCACGACGGGCACGGGCAGCGCCGTCGATGCCTCTTCCACGGGCCCCGGGGGCCCGAGCAGTTGATCCAACGGCACCGGATCGCCCTCGACGACCGACAGCGCGGTCACGCGCGGCAGGGCGAGGCCGGCCATCGGCACTTCATCGACCGGCTGGCCATCCGCGCCCGCGAGCAAAACGGGCCAATGCACCAGTTCGACGCCGCTGACGCGACTCGCGACCGCCGCCAGCTCGGCGGCGCGGACCGGGCGATTGCGGGGCCACCCGCCCGGCGCGGGGCCTTCGCCTGGGCCCTGCGGCACCGACGAGAGGAAGCGCAGCACCGCGGTGCGCACCGCGTCGCGCACATCGCTGGGGCTCTGCGTGCCCGCGACAAGGCCGACGCCGATCGAGATCGAGACCCCCCGATATTCGGGCCCGCGCACGAAGACCTCGGTCGTGACGAGGCGGCGCGGGTCGACGTGGGCGCAGATGGCGCTCAGGAAGGCCGGATCGGGCGCTGGCGTCCACGGATGATCGACGTCGACCCGCGGAACGACCATCAGCGTCACCGCGCCGGGCGCATCGCCGGGCTGGTTGGGGCTGAGCAGCGGGTGCCACGCGGGCAGCACGTCGACGCGCGCCAGCTCGATGTTGGGCGCCGCCGCGGCGATCGCCTCGAAGTCGGCGGCGGTGACCGCGCGATCGCGGTGCCGCAGGTAGCCGGGGATGCGCTGCTCGGCCTTGCCCACCGACTCGGGCGAGCGGCCGCCCCACGCGGCCTGCGGGTTTTGCGCCTTCACCCCGGGCGGCAGCGTGGGGCCGGTGTTGATCGAGCCGGCGCCCACGTTGCCGGCTTCGCCCAGGCCCGAGTGATAGCTGGCCCGCATTCGGGCGCCGCGCGGCGGGCGGGTGCCGTGGAAGCCGTCGCCGAAGCGGATCTGCCCCGACTCGGCGTCGACGGTGAAGACCCGGCTGGCGTCCGCCGCCCCCTGGCCCTCGGCGCCGACGTTCATCAGGTCGTCGACCTCGGCCCAGGGCTCACCGCCCACGGTCAGGCGCACGCTGCCGGGGATGATCGGCGGCCGGGCCAGCGCCCGCGTCTGGTCAGGATCGCCGGTGCCATCGGCGAGCGGCTCGGCCACCACGGCGACGCGCTGGTCGGCGAGCACCGCGTTGATGCCCACCGCGCGCAGGCGCACCGGGGTGCCCGCCGCCCACCGCACGCGCAGCCATGTGATCAGCCGCTCTTCCAGGGACGACTCGGTGAGCGGCGGCGGCATGCCGCCCACGCCCGCGTCGAGCGCGCCCACGCCGGGCCAGCTGCGCAGCTCGCTGGCGCTGGCGGGCAGCCGTACATGGAGCACGCCGGGCTCGCGCAGCACGTCGCCGGTGGGCAGCACCTCAAGCGGCACATAGACCGGCCGGCGGACGTCGGGCGTCGCGACCGAGACCACCGGGATCGAGACCTCGAACGTGTCGAGGCGCGCCGGCTCGCTGCCCACCGCGGGCAGGCGGCGCAGCTCGGGCGCAGGAACCGGGGTCACGCCCAGGCTCAGGATGCGGCCGGCGATCGCGCGGCGAGCTGCTTCGAGGTCGTCCTTTGGCCGGGCGAGCAGCGCGATCCAGAGCGTCCGGTCGAGGGCCTCGGCGCCCACGTCGACGCCTTCGAGCGTCGGCGGCCCGAGCGGCACGGTCTCGTAGAGCCGAAGCGACGCGGTCTCGCTCGCCTGTTGATGCGAGAGGTACAGGTCGCGGTAATAGCCCCGCATCTGCTCGGTGGGCGTCACCTCGCGCTTGAAAAAAGCCGCCGCTTCGATCGGCAGCAGATCGAAGCCGGCACGCGTGCGGAACGGCACTTCGCCCGCGCGCAGCTCCATCTCGGCCGGCAGGGTCACCGCCTCGAGCGGCCCACGCTCGTTGCGCAGCTCGACCAGCGCGGTCGCGGCGCTGCCCGGGTGCAGCGGCACGCCCAGCAGCGACAGGAACGCCCGCCGGTTGCGCTCGGGGATCTGGTTGCAGCGATACAGCAGGCTCTCGGTCATGAACGCAAAGAGCTCGATGAGGGTGACGCCTGGGTCGCTGCGCCCATGGTTCGTCCACTCCGGGTTGTGGATCGGGATGCGGGCCAGGGCCTCGTCGACCAGATCCTGGTACCGACGGTCGTCCAGCTCGATCGGGGGCAGCGGCATCGCTCAGCCTCCGGCCAATGGCAGGCTGAGGCTGACCCGGTCATTCGTCCGGGTCGCCACCAGCCGGTAATTGATGGTCACGATCGCCGCGGTCGCATCTTCGGGGTCGACGCCGACGTCGATCGTCTCGACGACCAGGCGGGCCTCGAAGCGCCGCAACGCTTTGCGGATACGGTCTTCAATGCGTTTCCAGGTGCCCGGCGCGTTGGCTTCGAAGAGGAACGCCTGCAAACCGGCGCCGAAGTCGGGGCTGCGCAGGCGCTCGCCGAGCTCGGTGCTCAGGATGATCCGAATCGACTCGCGCACGTTCTCGGGGCCCTCCGACCAGGCCACGCGCCCGTCGGGGCCCACCCGCGGGGGGAAGCTGATGCCTCGGCCAAATGCCTTCGCCGCGTCCATCGCTCAGCTCCTCACCTTGACGGGCACGCAGACCTTCACCAGCGGTATCCAGAAGAACACCAGGTTCAGGAGCGAGATGAAGATGAACAGCACGATGAGGGCGCAGATGGTCACGATCGGGATCGACAGGGAACAGATCTGACCCACGTCGAGCGAGCCGCTGTCGAGCTGTGCGTTGAGCGGCTTTTTGAGGTCCTTCACCTTGCGCAGCTGCTGGCGCAGGGCGCTGCCCATCACGAAGCTGACGCTCTTTGGGAACTTGCGCAGGCCCGTCGGCGAGGTGTCGATCGGCAGCTCGATGCGCACGGGGCGCTGCGGCGCGTCCGGGTCGAAGAAGGTCGCCATCTCGAACGGCGCCGAGGGCACGCTGAGCAGCGGCGGCGGCGCGGGCAGATGCGGGCAGCGACCGCGTTCGTAGACGCACAGCAGAACGTACTGCACCGGTCGCGCCTGGCCGGTGGCGTCGGCCGGTCGGCTGGCGTCGAAGCGGGGCACGAGCAGCGACGGGCCGGCGGCCGGCGTCGCGGCCGGGGCGGCGATCGCGCGCTCGAAGGCCGGGGTCAGCGCGCCGAGCCAGACCGCCGAGACGTCTTCCGGCCGCGCGTCGGTGAGGGCCGCGGGCACGCCGCGCTCGTGGATCTGCGCCGCGCCCGCGTACTCGACCCGGAGCGCCTGGAACCACGTCAGGTGGGTGCCCGGCACTTCGGCGCCCAGCGCGTTGGCCAGCGGCTGCATGCCCGCAGGCGGAGCGGTGCCCGAGACGAGGGCCTGCCACAGCGCGCCCAGCGTGGTGCGGACCAGATCGGCAA
>JAGQJJ010000063.1 GCA_020430675.1 Myxococcales bacterium | reverse complement strand
GCAGGTGCAATGCCTCGGCTTCGAGGCGGCCAAGCGCGTCCCATCGCTGGGTGAACGCGGTGCCACCGGGGCGATGCCATTCGGCGCGGCGGCCGAAGCCATCGTGGGCGAAGCGATGGCTGCCGCCGGTGCCATCGGTGAGACCGGTGAGGCCGGCGGGGCCGTACTCAAAACGCTCGCTGCGCGCGCTGTCGACGCGGCGCATGCGGCGGCCGAGCGTGTCGTATTGGTGGCGCGTGGCCTGCTCGCCTTGCACCTCGGTCAGCAGCAGGCCGTCGGCGTCGTAGGCGAACTTGATCGCGCGGTCTGACTCTTCGGCGGCGATGAGGCGGCCGAGCGCGTCGTATTTGAAGCGGGTCTTGCTGCCGCGGCCCCAGTCGACGGCGGTGACGCGGCCCATGGCATCGTAGGTGCGCTCGATGCGGCGGTCGGCGCGCTGCTCGGTCAGCAGGTGGCCGGCGGCGTCGTAGGTGTAGCCGACCTCGACGCCGTCGGGCGTGGCCATGCGGGTGACGCGGCCGAGGTGGTCGCGCTGGTACTGCCATCGACGCTCGCCGGGCAGGTGCACGGCGGTGACGAAGTGGTGCAGGTCGTGCTCGACGCGGGTGGCGCGGCCGAGCGGGTCGGTGTGCTCGACGAGGCGGCCGTAGCCTTCGTAGCGGCGTTTGGCGGTGCGGCGGCCGAGGCTGATGCGCACGGCCTGGCCCTCGGGCAGCCGTTCGAAGCGCTCGCGCCAGCCGGCGGGCGCTTCGACGGCGGTGACGCGGCCCAGGGCGTCGCGCTGGATGCCGGTCTGGCGCTGTTTGCCATCGGTGCCGGTCTCGGTGACTTTGGTGACGCGGCCCAAGGCATCGTAGGCATAGGTCAATCGCACGCCGTCGGGGCGGGTCTCGGCGCGCACCAGGCCGTCGCCATCCCAGCTTCGCAGCGTGCGGGTGCCATCGGCGGCGACGATCGCAACCGGGCGGCCCTGGTCGTCGCGCAGCACGCGCTGCTGGCGGCCGCCGGCGGTGCGCACGTCGACCACCAGACCCAGGCCGTCGCGCTGGTAGCGGACCTCGCCGCCGAGCGCGTCGGTCACGGTCGCGAGGCGGCCGTCTTCGTAGGCGAACTCGGTGGCGCTGCCATCGGCGTCGGTGCGCTTGAGGACGCGGCCGCGCTCATCATAGGCGAACTCGGTGCGGCCGCCGATGGCATCGACCCGCGCGGCGAGCCAGCCTTCGTCGGTGTATTCGTTGAGGGCGATGCCGCCCTCGGCGTCGTGCGTCTCGGTGACCTTCTTGAGATCGGCGTCGTGCTTATAGGTCGTGACGCCGCCGAGCGCGTCTTTGACTCGGGTCGCGCTGGCGCCGGCGATGTATTCCAGCTCGCACCAGTAAGCGTTGTCATCGCCATGGGTCAAAACGCAGCGGTCGGCTTCGTCGTAGCGGAAGTGGAAGCTGTAGCCATTGCGGTCGGTCTCGCGGATGAGGCGGCCGCCACTGTCATAGTGGTAATGGCGCTTGTTGCGATTGGCGTCGATGTGGCGCGCCAATCGGCCATCGGCGGTGTATTCGTAGCCGGCGAGGAAGATGTCACAGCTTGTGCCACCCGATGCCACCAGCCGCAGCTCGCTCAGGCGGCCCTGCTTGTCATGCAGGCAGATGACTTCGCGGTTGCTGGCGTCGGTGAAGCCGGCGAGGCGGCCTCTCTCCCAGCGGGGGCGCACGCCGTCGCCGCCCATGGGTTCGATGAGCGCGGCGAGCGGGGCGCGGTTGCCGATGCCCGGCTTGTAATTCGGACCTGGAACACCTTCGCCCGGGAAACAAAACCGGCGCGTGATGCCATCGGCGTCGATGACATCATAGGTGCGGCCGTTGACGCGGCGCAGCACGAGGCGGTCGAGCGGGTGGAAGTCTTCTTCGCCATCGGCCGGTGGCATCTCGAAGCCGAGGATGCGGCCCTCGTGGTCGCGCAGCGCCAGGGTGCGGATGCCTTCTTCGTCTTCGTCGGCGATGAGCACCTGGTCGAGCGAGTGCCGCCAGCCGGGGCCGAAGTCTTGCGGGTCGCCGGCCAGATGGGTGGTGCGGCTGGCATAGTGCCGCCGCAACGCAAAGGACTGCGCGCCGAACAGCTCGATGTCCGTCGCTTCGCTGAACATCGTGCCGCTGACCACATCGACCGGGTGGCCCTCGGCGATGCAGTTGTTGCCGCCGAGGAAGTCATTGACCTTCTGCGCCGCGTTGCGCAGCCCGGGGCTGTTGCTCTGGCTGATGCGCCGCGCCACCGCGTTGGCCCCGCGCTTGATGCCCGCCTGAAAGCCCATCGTCGCCGCGCCTTTGATGGCGTTCCACGCCAAGGCGCCGAGGAAGTCGCCGATCGACATGCCGGTCAGCACGTTGCTGAAGCCCACCACCGCCGCGTTGGGCACGATGGGGATGTCGCTGCACGAGTTGGCGCCCATCGGGATCATGAGGCCCAGCGGCGCGTCGCAGACGGTCACGGTCGGCGAAGCGATGGTCACGCTGGCGTTGGCGACCGGCAATGGGATCAGGCCGGCCAGGAAACCGATGAACGCCTGCGCCGAGCCGAACATCGGGAAGACGCGCGCCAGGTCGAAGCCGCCTTTGCTGCCGCCGCCTTGCGCCACCTGTCCGCCCGCCGCTTCGGTGCCTTGCGGCGGCGGCGGCACATGGCTTGAGCCCAAGAGATCAGCGACAAAGCCGCGCTTGAGCGTCTCGCTGTTCGAAGCCGCCGCCAGCGCCTGCACCTTGCCCCGCGCCATCTCAAGCAATGCCATGAACGGCGCCGTCATGAGCGCCATGATCGCCGCCGTGATCATCGGCCGGTGGCTGATGGGCGGCCACAGCCACGGCAGCGGCGGCATGTGGAACCCCAGCGCCGTCGCCCCCGCGCCCGCCGCGGGCATGAAGTTGATCAGCACCGTCGCCTTGAAGTCGATCAGGATCGGCCCCATGAACGGCGCCGGGAAAAACGGCAGCGGCGGCCACGGACCGGCCGGCGGCGGGATGGGCGCGGGCAGCGTGGTGTGGAAGTCGAGGCCGACGATGGGATCGAGCAGCTTGGTCGCCGGGAAGGTCAGCGTGTTCGGGTTGAGCAGCAACAGGCCGCCCATCCAGGTCGACAAGGCCGCCTTGCCGCCCTTCGGGTCTTTGGCGACGAGCATGCCCGAGCCCTTGCCGTTGACCAGGCCGCCCATGATCGTCACCAGGCTGCCGGCCATGGCCACCGCGCCGTCGCCCTGCAATTGCAGGCTGCCCGCGAGCATCGTCAGCGGCCCGCTGAAGGCGCCGAAGCTGTTCGCCGACATGAAAGAATCGCAGGTCAGCTTCTGCGAGCCCACCGTGCGCGTCACCGGGCCCTGCTGCACCTCGGCCCACTCGGTGATCTTGGTCTCGAGCGAGCCCTGGTTCATCACCATCGCGCCCGCCGACACCCCCGCCGCCGCCTGCGCCGACGCCGAGAACGAGGGCGTCGTCACCGACAGCGAGCTGCCCGCGAGCTGCACCAGATTGCCCGCCGACACCGACACCGTGCGCGTCTGGCCGACGGTGACCGTATGCGTCGTGCCGACTTCGAGGTTGCGCCCCTCGCTCGTGGTCATCTTCAGGTCGACGCAGTCGATCTGGATGTGGCCCTTGGGCGCCTGGATGTTGATCGTGCCGGTCTTGGCCTCGGTCGTGATCGTGTCGGCCGGCGTGTCGATGACCACGCTGTTGTTCGTGCTCGAGTCGACCAGCCTGATCTTCTCGCCGCCGTCGCTGTCGAGGAACTCGAAGTCATGCCCGGCGCGCGAGCGGAACCATTTGTGGTCGTTCTTGCCATCCGGGTTGCCCGGCCCCGGCACCGCGTGTTTGCCGTTCCAGACCGCGCCGACGACGTACGGGTGATTCGGGTCGCCGCCCTCAAACGCGACCATCACCTCGTCGCCAATCTCGGGGATCGTCATCGTGCCGCGGCTATTGCCCGCGTACCACCCGCAAACCCGCGCCCAATGCGACTCGACGTTGCTGTCGGCCAGCCACGGCAGCTTGACCTTCACCCGCCCGCGCTTCTCCGGGTCGCTGATGTTCGTCACGACGCCGACGACCACCCCGCGCATCTTGCGCCCGCCCGCGCCGGATCGAAACAGGGTCATCGGTGCTGCACCTCGCGCGTCCCCTCGCCATGTTGGCGGGGCGGGTGCGCGGGTTCAAGCCCCATCGCCGCGCGCTGCGAGCAAAGGCACCGGGGCAAGAGGTCAGCGCGCCTGGGCGGGGGCCAGCCGATAGAGGCGGAAGGCATCGGGGCCGAGGACCGGGATGAAGAGCGCACCCGCCCGGTTCATGGCCCAGGTCGACGCGGGCTGGGCGCGGTTGGCGCGCTGCTCCAGATCGGGCGGCTGCACCTCGGCCTGCACGACCGCATCGGCGACCGGGTCATAGGTGACGCGCACCGTCTGGTGATCGTTTGTGAAGCGCTGGAAGACAAGGTGTTTGCTGGCGGTGACCCCGATCAGGTAGGCGTTGCGCAGGTCGTGCTGCGCGAGCAGCGCCTCGCTGAAGTCGGGCACAAACGGGGCCCCGAACGGGCCGCCGGCCTTCGCGGCGAGCAGCCCGGCCGAGGGCTGGCCCCGCAGCGCGCTCTGCACGTTGGCATAGACTTCATCGTCCGCGGCGCCGGGCACGAGGTTGAAGATGCGGGTCTCTTCCAGGCAGCGGCCGTTGGCGTCAAACCGCGCGATCGTGGCGCCCGCCTGACCGACAAGACTCCCATCGGGCCAGAGACCAAGCAGGCCACTCAGGGCGAGGTGCCGCGCCGGGGGTTGGGGTCCGGGTTCGATCCGGCCGTCATAAGGCGAGATGAGCAACAGGCGCTCATCGCCTTCCTTCTGCCGGCCCAGGGCGAGAAGGCGGCCATCTCGGGTCAGGATCGGCAGGCCGGCGAGCTGAGCGTCAAGCGAAACCGGGGTCTGCGCGCCGCTCTGCAGGTCGACGCGGATCAGCGCTGTCGTCGGTCCGCGCGCGACGAGCGTGAGCGTCTTGCCGGTGGCGATCAGTCGAGCGGGCGCGGTCCGGTCTGGCGTGGTGATCGTCCACACCGCCGCGCCCGCTGCGGTGCGTCTGGTCAGCTGGAGGCCTGCCGCCGCGACCTGCTCAACGGTGACGAAGCCACCGTCGCCATCCGAGACGATGTCAATGATCGTCGGCGAGGCCGCCTTCGGAGCGGCCAGTTCAAAACGCGCGGCGATGGCGCCGCTGGCGTCGAGGGCGATGACTTCACGGTCGTCGTTGACGAGCGCCACGCCGGTCGGTGTGCTGGCCACCAGCACTTCGCGGCGCTGCGGCGGTGGGGGCGGGCGGCCGAACGTCAGGCCGCTTGGGAGAGCCGGCGCGGCCCAGGTGGCGCGCAGGCCGGACGGGTCATCCCAGGCGAGCCGGGCGGCCAGGGCAATCGACGCGCCGCCGAAGAAGGGCGCTGCGGGAAGAGGTTGCACCGAGATCTCCTTGGGCGGATGCGGGTCGGCGGCAGCGGGCGGGGCACCCTGGCAAGCGGCGAGGCCGAGCGCAGCAAGCACCGCGGCGAGCCGACCTACCACGCCGGGGCTCCGTGTTCGATGACGATCGGATCTTGTGGGCCCAGCCCGAGCGCGCCGCGACGGGCGTCCATCCAGTTGTACAGCTCTTCGATCGTCGAGGTCTTGACCGCGTCGACCGTACCGCCCTGGGTGAACTGCGTGTTCGGGGGCGGCCAGAACGTGTAGATGCCATCGGCCGAGCCGGTGGCCAATGCGACATGGGCCTGCCGGTTGAAGAAGACGACGTCACCGCGCGCGGGCGGTGGGGTCTTGGTCTGCACGTTGTACCGGTTCAGCGAGCCGCGGGTGAGGAGCTGCACCACCAGACCGCCGACGAACTGGTTGACTTCCTGTGACCCCGCGGCGCGAACGGCCGGGTCGGGGTTGGTCAACTTCTGGAGCGTCTGTGGCGGCACATGACGGGCATAGACGGCGTGAATGCGGGCCCAGGCGATCAAGTGCGCGCGGAACGCGGCCAGGACGACCATCTCCCAGCAGTTGATCACGGTCACCCGGTTGACCGGGGGCGCGGCCTGCTCGGTCGGCGCCAGCGCCCACATGGCGAAGTTGGTCGGCGTGCCGCCAAACGCTGCGCTCAACGGGGCGTCGCCTTGAGGCGTGGGAACCGTGCCCGGCGTAGAGGGCGTCCACGTCATCTGGCGGCCGATCATGTTCTGATCGATCTCGCGGGCGGTGGGATCATCGACCTGGTCCGAGGGCACGGTGCCTTCGTGCACCTGCCCGTCCGGCGCCGTATAGCGCACTTGCAGCGTCGCAAACGTGGCGTTTGCGAGCACCTCGACGCGCTCGCCAGGCAAGAGCGGCAGGGTGGTCCCATCGGCCTTGGTGAGCATGACCTGCGCGGCGGACGATGCGCCCGGCATCCCGATCACGCCACGCCAGGGGAAGTCGTCGCGCTGCCTCGGTGTGCGTTGCTCCGGGTCGCCTGCCGCCGGAGTGCCCGCGCACTCGTTGCGCAAGCCCTCAGCGCTGTCGCCTCGCACGACGGCGTCGGCGACCGCGTCGGCGTGGCGCTCGTGGCGGTCGCCCACCTCGCCGACGCCGCCCTTGAGCGAGACGCCGGCGCGTTGCTGGACGGTGTGGGCCGCTTCATGCGCCGCGGTGTGCAGGTCGGGCGCTTGCGCGAACGCGACCCGCTGGCCGGTGGCATAGGCGGCGGCGCCGATGGCGCGCGAGGCACGCGCCGCGTCACCGCCGACATGGGCCTGGACCCCGGTGACATCGTGGCGTCCGAACGACTGCTGGATGGCATCGAGATGGGGCAACGGGCTGCCGGCCCCCCGAACGCCGGTCGCGGCGGTGTCGACGATGTTCGCCTCGGTCTTCCCGCTTCCTTTGCGTTGCACCGGGCCCCGCAGCGCGCCGAGCACCTCACGGCTCTGCTGGGCGACCGCCGTGGCGCGGAGCGCGCGCATTTGGATGGTAGAGGCGTCGGGGAGATCTGCCACACGATCGTTTTTGTCGGCCGCGCGATGATCTGCCGCAAAGGAGGGCTGAGACATCGACCTGCTCCTGCCGCGTCTGCGCTCGATTGCCCGGAAAGGGTTACCCTACGGAAACCCTTTCTACACAAGACATTTTCCCATCGTTAGGATCGCGAGCCGGTCTTGTCAAGCGCTGCGTCTTGCTCGAAGCCTTACTGCTTGCGCTGCTGCTCGATCGCTTTGAGCCAGTTATTGGCCGACTCGCGGGTTGTGGGGTCTTCGCGGGCGCGGCTGAAGGCGGCCGAGGCGCCGTCGAGGTCGCCGCGGTTGTACTGGGCGTGGCCGATCAGCAGCCAGGCGTCGCCGGGCCGGTCGATGCCTTTGTCGATGGCGGTGCGCAGCGCGGTGATGGCCTGGGGCCACCGCTCGCGGCGGAAGAGCAGGCGGCCGCGGCTGAGGTAGAGCTTGGCGTCGTCGCTCTCGGCGGCGGCTTCGGCGAGCGTGGCTTCGGCGCGGTCGAAGTCGCGCGCGGCGGTCAGCGCGTCGGCGAGCAGCGTGAGCGTGGGCACGTCGCGCGGCAGGCGGCCTTTCGCGAGCTCGGCGTCGATCACCTCGATGCAGCGCACGGGCAGCTCGCGGTAGAGGTAGGTCTGGGCCAACCGGCGCAGCTCCTCGGGCTGGTCGAGCATGTCCTGCTTGTACATGAGCTCAAGCACCGCGAGGCTGCGCGCGTCGTCGTTCTGCTCGGCGTAGACCCCGGCGAGCTGAAGCCAGTAGGTCTTGTTCTGCGGGAAGCGCACGACCAGCACTTTGAGCAGCCCGAGCACCTCGTCCATTTGCTTGAGTTCGAAGCGGATGGCCAGCAGCAGCTGCATCCAGGGCTCGGGCGGCTCGGCTTTGGCTTGCACCGCCGCCAGCGCCTGGGGCAACGCCTCTTCGAAGCGCTTGGCCTGGGCGAGCGCGATGGCGACGATGTAATGCGCTTCGGGCGTGGGGTTCTTGGCCTCGGCAATCCAGCCGGCGAGCGTGGTGGCGGCCTCGTCGTAGTGCTCGGTGGCGAGCTGAAGCTGGCCGAGGTTGTAGCGCGTCTCGAGCAGCGCGGCGTCGGGCAGGGCCTTGGTCTTGAGCGCCTCGCTCAGCGCGTTGGCCGCCTCGGGCAGCTGCTCGCGGGCGGCGTGGATCTGGGCGTAGGTCTGCCACATCAACGCCTGCTCGTGCAGGTTGTAGCGGTCGAGGCGCTCTTTCATCTCGCCGAGTTCAGAGAGCGCTTCGTCGTACTTCTTCTCGCCGACCGCCTCCTGGGCGTCGTTGAGGTGCTTCCAGGCGCGCTTGCCGACGGTGAAGTCCTGGCGCTCGTCGCCTTTGGTCTGTTTGTTGGTGGGGGGAACGCAGGCGGCGAGGGTCACGCCCAGGGCGAGCGCAAAGAGCAACGGGCGCAAGGCGAGCCTCAATCGTCGAGTTTGAACAGGATCTTCGTGACCTGGCCGCGCTGCACGACCGGCTGGCCGCTGACCACCTTGGGGCGATACTTCCACCGCCGGAAGGCGGCGAGCGCGGCGCTCTCAAAGACGCCTTTGGGCTGGGCGTCGAGCACGACGGGGTTCTCGACCTTGCCGGTCGGGCCCACGTCGAAGCGCACCTTGACCCAGCCCTCGATGCGGGCCTGGCGGGCGCTGCGCGGGTACTGCGGGTTGATGCGCACCAGCGGGATGGCCGACGAGTCGCTGACCGGCGCGGCGCCGAGCTTGGGGCCGCCGCGCAGCTTGACCTCGGCCTTGGGGGTCGGGGCCTGGATGGCCATCGCCGCGGCGACGGCGGCGCCGCCTTCGCTCGACTTCATCTGCATCTGCGGCGGCGGAGGCTCATCGACGCTGCGGGGCTTGTCGGGCAACTCGCGCTTCTTCGGCTCGGGCAGGCTCTCGCGCTTGACGCGCACGAAGTCGATGACGCCGCCGCTCTGGGGTTTGTCGAGCGCGGCGTCGGTCTGCACGACCAGCGATTGCATGCCGTAGAACACCCCGAAGGTGACCCCCAGGGCCATCGCGGTCGAGAGCAGATAGCGCGCGAAGATCATGCGCCTACTCCTGCGTCGCGGCGAGCGAGACGTTCGGCACCCCGGCCAGCCGCGCGGCGTCCATCACCTGCACCAGCAATCCGTTGGTCGACTCCTTGTCGGCCTGGATCACCACCGAGCCCTGCGGGTTCTCGGCGTGCAGCCGCTCGATGTTGGCGCGCAGGGCGTGCACATCGACCGGCCGGCGGTCGATCCAGATCTCGCCCTCGGAGGTGATCGCGATCAAGATGTTTCCGCGCTCTTTGACCTCGGCGGTCGAGGCGGACGGGCGGTTGACGTCGATGCCGGTCTCTTTGACAAACGAGGCCGTCACGATGAAGAAGATCAGCATGATGAAGACGACGTCGAGCATGGGGGTGACGTTGATGTCGTCCCCATCGTCGTCACCGCGGAAGGGCCGCTTGAGCGCCATCAGCTCTCCTCCTCGGGCGGCGCCGCCGGGGGCGCCTCGGGGGCATCGGCGGCTGGGGCCGCTTCGGGCGGCGCTTCGGTGGCCAGCAGGGCGGGCAGCCGCACCCGCTGACGACGCGCGAAGCGCTGCAATTGCGTGCTGAACAAAAGGCCGGACAGCGCGGCGACCATGCCCGCCATGGTGGGGATGGTCGCGCGCGAGACGCCGCCGGCCATGGCGCGCGCGTTGCTGCTGCCTTCGAGCGCCATGACGTCGAAGACCTCGATCATGCCGGTGACGGTGCCGAGCAGGCCGAGCAGCGGGCAGAGCGCGACCAGGGTCGAGATGAGGCCCAGCGAGTGGTCGGCGCGGGCGCAGACCCGCGAGACGAGCATGCGCTGCACCTGGTGGGCGTACCACGAGTACCGCTCGCTGCGCGCGGCCCACGCCTGCTTCGCCCGCCGGACGTGCAGCCAATAGCCGAACGCCAGGAACATCAGGCGTTCGAGGATGGCCGTCCACATCAGCGCGGTGACCACAAAGATGACCGACAAGACCCACCCGCCGCGCTCCATGAACGCGGTGACCGCCTCGAAGGCGGCGTGCAGGGTGGCTTCGTCGATCATGACGGGTGCTTCTCGGCCTGCTGCGCGACGAGGCCCGCGCTCTGCTCGAAGAGCACCTCGCCGATGCGGCGCGCCAGGTTGTTGATGGCGCTGTGCAGCAGCACAAGCGGGATGGCGACCACCAGGCCGAGCATGGTGGTGACCAGCGCCTCCGAGATGCCGCCGGCCATCATCTTCGGGTCGCCGGTGCCAAACAGCGTGATCGATTGGAAGGTCTCGATCATGCCGGTGACGGTGCCGAGCAGCCCGAGCAGCGGCGCGACGACCGAGACCACCTTGACCAGCCAGTGCATGAACTCGAGGCGGCCGGCTTCGTGGGCCACCACCTCATCGAGCCGGCGCTCGAGCGTCTCGACGTCGACGGTCGGATCCTTCTTGTGCACGTTGAGCACGCGGCCGAGCGGGTTGAACCGCCCGGGGCGGGCCACCCGGCGCGACTGGATGCCGACCAGCATGCCGAGGAAGGCCAGGTAGAGCAGCCGCAGCAGGCCGATGGCGCCGGCGACCGCGCCGAGCACCAGGATGACCCAGCCGATGACGCCGCCCTGCTCGATGCGCTCCTGCTCCCACGGGTCGAGCTTGTCGACCACGCGGGCGAGCACCGCGCCGCGCGAGGGGTCGAGGGCGAACCAGACGGTGCCCTCGGTGGCGCTCTGCAGCGCGGTGGCGGTGACGCGGAAGTGCTCCAGCGGCTGACGGCCCAGCTCGGTGAGCCGGGCGACGTCGGACTGCCAGAGCAGGTATTGCCCGTCCGCGATGGCGTTGAACGGACCGACCCGCACCACGGTGCGCTCGCTGGTCTGGCCGTTGGGGGCCGAGACCGGCGCCTTGAAGCGCACGACGCGGCCCTGCTCGGTCATCTCTTGCAGCAGCGCGTACCAGAGCTTTTCGAGGCCGTCGAGGGTGGGCAGCGCCTTGCTCTGACCCATCTCGCCCATCGGCTCGGCGCGGCCGGGGAACTGGGCGGTGATGATCGAAGCTTCGAGGTGGCCGCGGGTATCGCCGGCCACCTGGCGCACGACGCCGAACAGCTCGCCGCTGGTGCCCATCTTCTGGCGCAGCAGGGCTTCGTATTCGGCGGCCTTCTTCTCGTTCTCTTCGAACATGCGCTCCAGCGCGCCCGAGCGGGCGACCAGGCGCTCTTCTTCGGCGCGGGCCTCGGCG
>JAGQJJ010000636.1 GCA_020430675.1 Myxococcales bacterium | reverse complement strand
CGGCGGCGATCCAAGCCGAGCGCACCGCGGCGACCGAGTCGGCGGCCCAGGCCCGCGTGCTGGCCCTCGCCGAGCGCGTCGAGGCCGCGGTCACCGCGCAGGCGAGCCGCCTCGCTGCCTTCGAAGCGCGGCTGGCCGAGGCCGGCCACGCCACCTCGACCGCGCTTTCGAGCACCTTCGCCGACCAGACCGGCGCCCTGGCCACGCGCCTCGATGACACCGCCCAGGCGGTGCACGGGGCCGCCGAGCTGCTGCGCGGCGGCGGCGCCGAGCTGGCCGCGGTCGCCGAAATGTTCGCCGAGGCGGTCGACGGCTACCGCGACTCCAACGAGCGTTGGCTGAGCACCCTGGGCGAGATCGAAGCCGCTCTGCACCGCACCGGCCCCGAGCAGACCGGGCGCATGATGGGCGAGTACCTCGACCAGACGCGCGAGGTCTTCGGCGACGCGCTGCGCTTCCAGCGCGAGCTGTTCCGCGAGCTGCGCGCCCTGCGCGGTGAGCCGGCCGCCGGATCGGGGGCCGCGCTTGAGGGCTGAGCTGCGCCAGACGGCCCCTCGGCGCCGCGATGGGCCCATCGCCCCGGTCGCGCTCGACCGCCACGCCGCCGCCGGCACGCCCCGGGGGCCGCGATCGAGGGCTGCCATGCGTCAGGTCCACCATGATGGGGGCCGCCGATGATGGTCGAGGAGCGCGAGGCCGGCGACTCGGGCCATGTCTGGCTGGTCTTCGGCGACCTGATGGCCGGCCTGATGGGCCTGTTTGTGCTCTTCTTCGCCTGGGCCATCTGGTTCCAGGTCGATCTGACGCGCAACCTTGAGGTCGAGAAGGCGGCGCGGGTCGAAGCCGCTGACCGCATTCATGCGCTCGAAGCCGCTCTGGCCGCGCCCCTGGCCGCCGGGCGCATCACGCTGGAGAAGGGCCGCATCGGCATCGCGGGCAGCGTGCTTTTTGATTTGTATTCCGCCGACTTGCGCCCCGAGGGCCTGGCGTTGCTCGCCGAGATCGGCCCACCGCTCGGGGCCTGGCTTGGCGAAGGCGACCAAATGGTCATGATTGGTGGCTTCACCGATGACCTGCCGATTCACGGCGCCAAGCGGCGCTTTGACGACAACTGGCAGCTCTCGACCGAGCGCGCCTTGACCGTGGTGCGCGCCCTGACCACCCATGGCGTGCCGCCCGCGCGCCTGTTTGCTGCCGGGTTCGGCTCGTTCCACCCCGCCGCGCCCAACGCCGACGAGGCCGGCCGGGCGCGCAACCGGCGGGTTGAGATCGTGCCGGTGCCGCAGGGTCAGCGAGAGGGCTGATGCGCGACCGCCTCGATACGCTGCGCGCCGCCGGCGCCGAGGTCTTCGACGGCCCCGGCCTGCGCTTCGTGGCCGGCCTGCTCGATCGGGCCGACGCGCTCGAAGGCGTCGCCGCCGAGCATCTGCGCCAGCGGGCCGAAGCGCGGCTCAGCCAGTTTGAGGCGCGCTTCGCCGCCGCCCGCGCCGAGGCCCAGGTCTCGCTGGCGGTGGTGCAGGCGGCCGGCGCCGACATTGATGGCGAGCTGGCCGAGGCCTTCGAGCGCGGCGACTTTTTGCATATCCGCCACGAAGCACCGCGCGCGCTGCGCCGCGTCGAGACCGACGACGCCGACGCCGCCCGGGCCCGCGTCGTCGCGATCGAGACCGAAGAACACCCGCTCTCGGAAGCCCGCGCGGTGGGCGATCACCTCGCCCGGGCGCTGTTCCGCGAGGCCGCCGAGCACGCCCGCAGCGCCTTGGTCGTGGCCCGCGCCGGCGATCGCGTGCCCGCCGAGACCGGGCCCTACAACCCCGAGGCGCTCACCGCGCGGGTGCTGGCGCTGGTCGAGTCGGTCTCGCCGACCTACCTGCGCGCCTATCTCAGCGGCCTGGGCGACCTGGCCGCCCTGCGCCAGCTGCCCGAGGCTCGCCGCCCGAAACGCCGATGACGGCCTCGCCGGTGTTGGGCGAGACGCTTCATGCCTTCCTCGCCAGCTTCAACTTCGCCGCCCACCGCGAGCGCGATCCGATCGCTTTTGCCCATCGCTGGCCCGCCGGCCCCGATCGCGAGGTGGTCTCGCTCTTTGCCGCCGCGTTGGCCTATGGCCGCGCCTCGCTCATCGCCCGCGCGCTGGCCGACGCGACCGCGCGCATGGGCCGGGCGCCCGCTGCCGCCTGCGTCGCCGATGACGAAGCCGCGGCGCGGGCCCGTTTTGCCGGCTTTGTCTACCGCTTCACCCGCGGTGAAGACCTCGCCCGGCTCTGGCTTGGCGTCGGCGCCGTCTTGCGCAGCCACGGCACGCTGGGCGCGGCGATGCGCGCCTTTGACGCCGACGGCCCCGACCTGCGCCCGGCGCTCGCCGGCCTGCACGCGGCCATCCGCGCCGCGACGCCGGGCTTCGCCGACCGTCAGGCGTTTGCGCACCTGCTGCCCGACCCCGCCCTCGGCAGCGCCTGCAAACGCCAGAACCTGTGGCTGCGCTGGATGGTGCGCGGGCCCGACGCGGTCGACTTCGGCGACTGGCGCGTGCTCGGGCCGCATCGTCTGACGATGCCCATCGACACGCACGTGCACCGCCTCAGCCGCTATCTGGGCCTCACCGCGCGCGCCGCCGCCGACTGGCGCACCGCGGTCGAGGTCACCGACGCCCTGCGCCGCCTCGACCCGGTCGACCCGCTGCGCTTCGATTTCGCCCTCGCCCACCTGGGCATCAGCGGCCAATGCCCCACCCACCGCGTGCCCGCCATCTGCGCCGACTGCCCCATCGCCTCGATCTGCCGACTCCAGTGACGCCCCTGGCCGCCACCGCCTCGTGCATCAAAACGCCGGGCTATGGCACGGTGAGCCGTTTCTGAAGCGATGGGAGAATGGGATGCGACGATCACAACTCGCGGCGGCCCTGGTGCTCGCCCTGCTCGCCGGCTGCGATGATTCGGTCCGCCAGCGCGATGATCTGGGCACCGGACCGCAGCCCGAGATGGGCGCCGATCAAGCGGTGGATGGGGGGCCTGTCAGCCACCTACCACGTCAACGAGATCGTGAGCGTCGAGGGGGCCTTCAGCTACTCCCCCGACCTGGGCTCGGCCGACAACCGCAACATCACCGAGGAGCTGCAGACCGAGTACGCGGCGACCCCGGTCATCTCCAAGATCAACCAGGCGGGCAGCCTGGATCTGGTCTTCAGCCCCCTCTACGGGAAGTTCGCGTTCCTGCGCCGCTCCATCGTCAACTTCGACATCTACCTGGCCGCGGGCGGAGGCTTCAGCCGCACCATCGACCAGAGCGAGTACAAGTGCGACGGCACCCGCCGGGATGACGCCCTCGCCGGCTCCCAGACCGACGACGACCAGCTCACCCCCCTGGAGCTGGACGCCCTCTGTGAGACCCACTTCACGACCAACTACGGCTTCGGCTTCCGCGGCGCGTTCAACGAGTGGATGGCCATCCGCGTGGACGG
>JAGQJJ010000635.1 GCA_020430675.1 Myxococcales bacterium | reverse complement strand
CCAGCCGCACGGACGGCGTCGTCAGGCCCCGTCGGCGCGCCACAGGGACCGATTGTCAACGTCTTGTCAAAGCCCCCGCCAGCCCTGGCAGGCACCCCCATCGGTGCCGACGATGAAGGGGTGTTTCACCGGAGGACGCAGTGAAAGACGCCCGAATCCAGCTCGATACCCGCTCGCCCTTTGCCCGCGATCTGAAGTCGCGGGTGGACGCCTACTTCGCGCAGACCGGCCAATCAGCCGCCGGCGGCGCGCCGATGTGGCGCAAGACCTTGCTCATCTTCGCCGCCTTCTGGGTCAGCTACCTGGGCTTCCTCGCGTCGGGCGGCGCGCTGCTGTCCACGGTGCTGCTGGCCGTGCCCTGCGGACTGGCGCTCGCCGGCCTCGGCTTCTCGGTCATGCACGACGGCGGACACGGCGCCTACTCGTCGAACCCCCGGGTCAACAAAGCGATGGCCCGCGTGCTCGACTGGCTGGGCGGCAGCTCATACATCTGGCGCCAGAAGCACAACCTGCTGCACCACACCTACCCGAACATCGTCGGCGCCGACGATGACATCGACCTCGGCGCCATGGCCCGCCTGGCGCCGGGGCAACCGCGGCTGCGCCATCACCGTTTTCAGCACCTGTACATGTGGCCGCTCTACGGCTTCATCTCGGTGAAGTGGCACCTGATCGACGACTTCCGCCAGCTGGCCGCCGGGCGCGTGGGCCAGCACCCCTTCCCGCGGCCCAAGCGGGGCGAGGCGGTGGTCTTCTGGGTGGGCAAGGCCGCGTTCTTCACCTGGGCGCTGGTGGTGCCCATCCTGGTCGTGGGGCCCATCGCCGCGCTGGTCTTCTACTTCGTCTCGCAACTGCTGCTCGGCGTCACGCTGGCGGCGGTCTTCCAGATGGCCCATTGCGTCGAAGAGGCGGACTTCCTCGCCCCGTCCGCCGACGCGCCGCCAGTGCGCCTCGACTGGGCGGCCCATCAGGTGGCCACCACCGTCGACTTTGCGCCCGACAACGCGCTCGCGACCTGGTATCTCGGCGGCCTGAACTTCCAGGTCGTGCACCACCTCTTCCCCAAGGTCTGCCACGTGCACTACCCAGCGCTGGCCCGCATCGTGGCCGAGACCTGCGCCGAGCATGGCATCACCTACCGCTGCACGCCCACGCTGCGCGCCGCGCTGCGGTCTCATTACCGCCTGCTGCGCCGCCTGGGTCAGCCCGAGCCCGCGCCCGTGCCCGTCGCCGCCTGACCGCCTGACCGGCAGGGTTGACAGGCCCTCCGATTCGTGGTCGGTCCCATCTATCGATGGAGGACGCACGATGAGCGGACTGATCGCGGTCAAGCGCCATGGCGCGCCCGTGGTGCACAGCGACGGCTTCACGTCGCCCAAAGGCTGGTTTCGGCTGGCCGGCCATGATGACGGCGTGGTCGATATCGAGTTCGGCCCGGGCTCCGTCGAAGCGGCGCAGGCGTTGATCGCCACCTACCACGCCTGGCTGGCCAAGATGCCGCCCGGGCAATCGGTGCACATGGTCTGCGATGTGGCCTCGGTCGACCGGGCGCCGCTGCGGGTGCGCATGATGGTCGGCAAGTGGCTGCTCGGCGAGCGCAAGCGACTCGGCCGGGTGGCGGTCTCGGGCGCCGGCCTGTTTCAGATGACCATCGTCACCGCGGTGCTGCGCGTAGCCCGCATCGGCGCGATTCGCTTCTTCATGACGCGCGAC
Organism: Myxococcales bacterium; assembly: GCA_020430675.1. Next base: position 1,750 of record JAGQJJ010000635.1, on the reverse strand, counting down.
GACGCCATCGACTGGATCGGCCTGCCCGACTGATCGGTCGTCGCGAACGCCCCCTTCCATCGCTCTTCCTGTGGCCGCCCGGCCCGGTGCTCGTTCTACGTCGCGGCAGAGTTTCAGTTCCGGCGGCAGAGACGCCGGATGAATCAGCTTTGGAGGAGAGCTTTGCTTCCCAAACCCGCTTCGCCGAGCCCCCGGGCGCTTCTGCGCCTGCTGGCGGCCTTCTCTGCGATCGTGGGCCTCGCCCCCGCCGCCCTGGCCCAGCCGATGTGGCCCGCCGACAACGAGTGGCTTGCGCTCGAAAGAGACAGCCAGCCCGTCACCGACCCGACCCCCGACGCCAACGGGGAGCGCAATATCGTCGGTGATGCGGCCAACCCCGCGGCTTATATCGATCGCGACGCGGACTACTTCTACTTCCGCCTGCGCCTCGACGATGACGCCATCCGCCGCGGCACCTACCGCCCGTTCGGGTGGGGCGTCATGTTCGATACCAACCTCAACACCGATGACTACGAGTTCCTGCACCTGGTCGACGGCATCGCCAACCCCGATATCGTCGCCTGGCAGCAGAACACGCAGCAGAACACGATCGGCGACCCGCAGGACCGCGCCGAAGTGGAGCTGATGCTGTACGACGTCGCGGTCTATGCCCGCACCGTGCCGGCGCCGTCGAACTTCAGCGGCAACGCCGACTTTTTCATCGACTGGGCCCTGCCCGTCGTCGACGCCGCGGCGGCGGGCGTGCCGCTCGATCGGCCCATCCGGCTGATCTTCGGCACGTCGAGCAACGCGCAGTCGCTCAACGCCGACCTGATGTCGAGCACCGACGGCGTCACGCTCGCCGACGCGGTGACCGACCCCGTGCTCTGCGACGAAAACGGGTGCATCAACGCCTGCACCGGCAGCCCTGATACCGATATGGACGGGTTCTGCGACGCGGTCGACAACTGCGTCGGCGACGCCAACCCCAATCAGGCCGACCTCGACGGCGATGGCATCGGCGATCTGTGCGACCCGACCGATGACCGCGATCAGGACCTGGACGGCCTGACCAACGCCGAAGAGGCGCTGCTCGGCACCGACCCGCTCGACGCCGACACCGACGACGATGGGCTCAACGACGGCGACGAGCAGGGGCGCGGGACCGACCCGCTCGACCCCGATACCGACGCCGATGGTTTGCAGGACGGCACCGAAGCGGGCGTAGCCGCGCCCGGGCCGGGCACCGATCCAGCGGTCTTTGTGCCCGACGCCGATCCGAGCACGGTCACCGACCCGCTCAACGTCGAGACCGACGGCGATGGCCTGCCCGACGGCGCCGAAGACACCAACCACAACGGCCGCCTCGACCCGGGCGAGTCGGACGCGAGCCTGCCCGACACCGACTTCGACGGCCTCGACGACGGCGTCGAGCGCGGCCTCGGCACCGATCCGGCCGACGCCGACTCCGACGACGACGGCGTGGGCGACGGCGATGAGGTCAACGGCACCGGCCCGGTGGCGCCCTGGGGCGTGACCGATCCGCTCGACACCGACACCGATGGCGACGGCGTGCAGGATGGCACCGAGGTCGGGCTGACGCTCGCCGATCTGGGCCCCGATACCGACCCGGCCGTGTTCGTGCCCGACGCCGACCCGTCGACGCAGACCGATCCGACGCGGCCCGATACCGACGGCGATGGCATCCCCGACCTGCGCGAGCGGGAGTTGGGCACCGACCCGACCCGCGCCGACAGCGACGGCGATGGCA
>JAGQJJ010000634.1 GCA_020430675.1 Myxococcales bacterium | reverse complement strand
CGACCGGCGGCGCGGCGACCGGCGGTGGCGCCGGGGGGGGGGCCATGACCTCGATCTTGTATCCGGGGGCGTTGATGTACACGTCACCATTGTCGGCAAACTGTACGTCGACCTTCTCGAACTTGAGTCCCCGGACGCCGCCGGTGACCTTGACCCCGTTGATGAAGATCTCGTTGGCGCTGGCCGAGCCGGCGAGGCCGACGACCAGCAGCGTGATGGTGATGAACAGGCGCATTGACACGAGCTTGCTCCTTTCCTATGACCGGTGCGCGCTTCGGCGCGAAGCTGGCGCAATGAGTGCGCAGGCGACGCGACGCGCGACGCGACCCGGCCTTTATATGCGGATCTGCCCATGACCACCAAGCTCACTGCCGATCGCGGCCGCCTCCAGAACCGCGAGGGCCTCTCGCTGTACTACGAGTGCGACCCCGTCGATAGGCCGCGCGCGACGCTGATCTTCACCCACGGCTTCGCCGAGCACTGCGGCCGCTACGCGGCGATGGCAAAGATGCTCAACGGCGAGGGCTATAGCTGCTATCGCTTCGACCTGCGCGGCCATGGCCGCTCGGAGGGGCGGCGCGGGCACATCTATCGCTTCGCCGATTTTGTCAATGATTTCCGCGATTTCAGCAACGCCGTCTTCGCCACCGCGCCGGCCGACGTGCCGCGCATTGCGGTGACGCACAGCAACGGCGGCCTGATCGCGTTGACCGCGTTGTCGCAGGATGCGACGGGCTTCGCCGGGCTGGTTTGCAGCTCGCCCTTCGTGGGCTTCAAGCTGAAGCTGCCGCTGTGGAAGGCCGCCGCCGGCCGCATTTTCAGCCGCTTCGTGCCCGCGCTCGCCATGCCCACCGACCTTCCGCCCGAGAGCGTCAGCAGCGATCCGGCGACGATCGAGCAATACGCCAATGACCCGCTTATCGTCCGGGTGGCCACGGCGCGTTGGCTCATCGAGACCTACGCCGCGATGGATGCGCTGCCCGCCTTGCTGCCTCGATTGAAGCTGCCGGTGCTCTTCCAGGTGGCGGGCGACGACCAGATCGCCGACGCCCAGGCCAGCCGCGCGATGTTCGAGCGCGTCGGCAGCTCGGATCGCACCTGGCAGGAGTATGCCGGTCTGCGGCATGAGATCTGGTTCGAGCGCGAGCGCGAGCGCGAGAAGGTCTACGCGGCGCTTCGCGAATGGCTGAGCGCGCACACGGAGCAGCCCGCGTGAGCGAAGCCGTGGCCGTCGCCGAGGCGCTGGGCCTGCAGCCACATCCCGAGGGCGGCTGGTACCGCGAGACCTGGCGACATGCGCCGGTCGATGGTGCTCAGTGCGCGGGCACCGCGATCTATTACCTGCTGGCGGGCGGCGCGCCCTCGCGATGGCATCGCCTGCACGGGCGGGACGAGGTCTGGCACTGGTACGCCGGCGCCCCGCTGACGCTCTCGGTGGTTGGCGACGGGACGCATCGCGCGTTGCGCCTCGGCCCCGCGGTGCTCGCCGACCAGCGCCCGCAGGCGGTGGTGCCGGCCGGCGCATGGCAATCGGCGCGGTCCGAGGGCGCGTGGACGCTCTGCGGCTGCACCGTGTCACCGGGCTTCAACTTCGCCGACTTCGAGATGGCGGCGCCCGACTGGCGACCCGAGGAGGCCCGATGACCGCCTTGCTGGCGATGGAGGGCGTGCGCAAGCGCTTCGGCGACTTCTTTGCGCTCGACGGCGTGACCGCGACGGTCAGCGGCCGCGCCGTGGGCCTGCTCGGGCCGAACGGCGCGGGCAAGACGACCCTGATGAAGTGTTGCCTGGGCCTGCTGCGCCCCGACGCGGGCGAGCTGTCGGTGCTGGGCATGAGCGCCATCCGCGAGCCGACGGCGGTGCGATTGCGGCTCGGCTACGCGGCGGAGGGGCCCGGGCGCATCCCCGGCCTGTCGGGCCTCGAATCGGTGGCCTACGCCGCCGAGCTCTGCGGCCTGCGCCGCCGCGACGCGCTGCTGCGCGCCCATGACATGCTCGATCTGGTCGGCCTCGACGAGTCGCGGTACCGCCCGGTCGAGACCTACAGCACCGGCATGCACCAGCGCATCAAGGTCGCGATGGCCCTGGTGCACGACCCCGAGCTGGTGCTGCTCGACGAGCCCACAAGCGGCCTCGACCCGCAGAGCCGCGACGAGCTGTTGGAGCTGATCGTGGCCCTGCGCGACGGCGATGGCCCGGCCATCCTGCTGTCGACGCACCTGCTGCACGACGTGGAGCGCACCTGCGATGCGGTGGTCATCATGCAGAAGGGTCGCGTGCGCTTTGCGGGCGCGCTCGATGACTTGCAGACGCGCATGCCGGGCCAATACGTGGTGCGGCTCGCCGAGCCCTCACCGGCGCTGACCGAGGCTCTGACCATTCAGGGCGCGCGGGTCGAGGTGCGCGACCGGCCCGATCTGCTGCACGTGGCCTTGCCCGAGCCCGGCGATCCGGCGCTGCTCTGGGCGACCGCGGCGCGTTGCGAGGCCTCGATCGTTCACCTCGCCCAGCGCGCGGCCACGCTCGAAGAGGCGTTCATGCAAGCGGTCAAGAGCGAGGAGGCGGCGTGAACGCGGATCGCGTCTATTCGATCGGCTACCGGCCCATCACCGACCGCGGCCATCGCCAGCCGCCGGCATGGGCCATCGCCCGCACGATGCTCACGCTGGCCTGGCGGCAGCGCGCGACCAAGATGGTGCTGCTGCTCTGCCTCGCCGTCGTCGGCTTCCATGGCGTCTGGCTCGTCGGCCAGCTCTTGTTCGAGCGCTTCTCCGGGGCCCAGGGCGGCCTCGGCGGCGCGGTCGAGGTCAGCGCCCTGGTCGGACAGGCGCAAGAAGTGCTGGCCAGCTTCCTGCGCGCCCAGTTTTTCACCACGGCGATCGCGCTCGCGGTCATCGCCGGCGGCTGCGTCGCCGAAGACCGCGCCGCCGGCGCCTTCGACCTGTACTTCGCCCGACCACTGACGCGGCGCGACTATGCCTTCGGCAAGCTGTGGGGCGCCGGGTTGGTGCCCACCGCGACCATCGTCGGACCGGTGCTGTTGTTGTGGCTCACCGCGTTGGGCATCGCAACGCCAGCGTTGCGCGCCGAGCTTTGGTGGATGGCCGTGCCGGCCCTTGGCGGCGGCGTGCTCGGCGCCGCGGTGTTGACCAGCACGCTCGTGGGCCTGAGCAGCATCGGCCAGAAGGGCCGCACCGTCGCGGTGGCCTACGTCGCCGGGCTGGTCGTGCTCTCGGGCATCTTCGAGGGCCTCGCCGCCGCGGGCTACGACGTCGCCGGCTATCTGGCGCCCGAGCGTGACCTGCGGACCGTGATCGACTGGCTGCTCGAACCGCAGCAAAGCTTCGCCGGCCAGCTCGGCGGCGGCCGCGCCGGCCCGATCAACGGCAGCGCGCTCGGCTCGGTCATCGGCTTGTGCGGCTACATCACCGCCGGTCTCGCGCTGCTCGCGGCCCGCCTGCGCG
>JAGQJJ010000633.1 GCA_020430675.1 Myxococcales bacterium | reverse complement strand
CAACGGCTGTCATCGAGCTGACAGTCATCGGTGCAGCCGAGCGGGCCGATCCAGGCCGGGTCAAGGTCGGCGCAGGTGAGATCGGCGGGGGGCGCGCCGTCGCAGGCTTCGCCCGGGTCGAGCACGCCGTCGCCGCAGGGGGTACAGCCGCTCGGGTCGATGCGGCATTCGGCGGTGCAGGCGAGGTGGCCGCCCGGCAGATCGAAGTCGCCGCAGGTGGCGCCCGCGAAGGCATCGCCGTCGCACTCTTCGGGGCCCTCGACGGCGCCGCTGCCGCAGGGGAAGTCTTCAGGGCGGTCGGGGCGCGTGAAAGGGAAGTCGGGCTGCGGGTCATGCTGCACGAAGAGGCCCATCGGGTCGCCCAGCTCTTCGCCGTTGGTGTAGCCATCGCCGTCCGAGTCGAGCAGCGCGACGATCGCCCAGTCCACGTTGCCTTCTTCGCCGATGTAGAGGTTCTCGGGCAGGGCCTCGGGGTCGGGGTAGTCCTCTTCGTGCAGCAGGTGGTTGAGCACGTCGCGGCCGAAGCTGGTCAGGTTCCAGGTGGCCCGCACATGGCACATATAACACTCGAAGCGATAGCCGCCCGGCACCTGGTCGATGCGGTAGCCGCGGGCCTGGGCTGTCGCCGCCATGGCGCTGATCAGCAGGAAGGGGAGCCATCGCATCGGGTGCATTATTCCAGACGGACCGAATCATTTGACAGCGCGCCGTGATTTCGATGATGCAGGGCGCGGACTTCCGAGGAGCGAAACATGCGCGCGGTGGTGCAGCGGGTGGCGCGGGCGAAGGTCAGCGTGGAGGGCGAGGTGACGGGTCAGATCGAGCGCGGCCTGCTGGTGCTGGTGGGCGCAGCGCAGGGCGACGCCGAGGCCGACGCGGACGCGCTGGCGGCCAAGGTGGCCGGGCTGCGCATCTTTCCCGACGCCGAGGGCAAGATGAACCTCGATGTGCAGCAGGCCGGCGGCGCGGTGCTGGCGGTGAGCCAGTTCACGCTTCTCGGCGACTGCCGTAAGGGTCGGCGGCCCTCGTTTGCGCACGCCGAGGCACCCGAGAAGGCGTCGCCGCTGTTCGATCGCTACGTGGCGGCGACGCGCGCGCTGGGGCTGCGCTGCGAGACGGGCGTCTTCGGGGCGATGATGGCGGTCGAGCTGATCAACGACGGGCCGGTGACCCTGCTGATCGATACGACGCGCTTGTTCTGAGTCAGCGACCCAGGTCGCGCCGGATGACGACGCGGGCCGCGCTGGCGCCGCCGGGCGGGTCGCGCACGACGCGGAAGCCGTGGGTCAGGCTGGGCTCGTCGCGGTCGACGGGCAGGCGATGCGTGACGCGGCAGCCGATGTCGCTGGGGCATTGGTAGTTGCCGCCCTTGACCACGCGCAGGCGCTCGTCGGCGGCGAACGGGCTGTCGCAGTACTCGCTGACCAGACCGGCCATGTCGAAGAGGCCAAACGGCGAACAATCGGTGGGGAAGCTGCCGACCGTCTCGGGCATCGGGCGGCCGGGGCGCGAGCCGGCCATCTTGCAGAACAGCGCGTCGAAGCGGTTGCCCCACGGGTAGAAGCGGCTGTCATTGCCGCGCGCGGCGTGCTCCCACTCGGCTTCGGTGGGCAGGCGCACCGCGATGCCGGCGCGCTCGGTGTACCAGGCGCACCACGCGACGGCGTCGTTGAAGCTGATGCCCAGCACCGGCCAGTAGGGCTCCCATTCGAAGCCTTCGCCGTCGATCGCCGGCATCTGCCATTGGCCCTCGGCGTCGCGATGCCAGAGCGCGCCGCCCTTGGCCTTCAGCCGCGGCACGCGCACGGCGGCCAGATGCGGGCTCTGGGCGTCGACGTCGCGGATGAAGGCCAGGTACTCGCCGCAGGTGACCGGGTAGCGCGCGACAAAAAGGTCGCCGACGGTGACGATCTGGCGGTGCCGCGCGCTGGTGCACGTCGGGTCGCCGCCCATCGCAAACTGGCNGCCGGGCACGTACAGGTAATGCGGGCTGATCTCGTCTTCGGTGAAGAAGCGCACCGCGACGTCGGTGACCTCGCCGCGGCTGATGCGCACCGGGCAGAGCACGTCGCGGTAGCCGTGGAGCTGCATCGTCAGCAGCCAGTCGCCTTCGCCGAGCGGCACGTTGTTCAGCGGGGCCATGCCGAGCGGCTCGTCCATCAGCGTGGTCTGCTGCAGGTCGACTTCGAGGTAGCGGCTGGCGGTGACCGCGGCGCCCGCCGGGCTCGTGCGCAGGATGAGGCGGCCCTCGCCGCGGAGCTGCTCGTCGAAGAGGCCGCGGTTATAAGCGGCGACCAGGTCGCGGTAGTAGACCACCGCGCCTTCGTCGCCGGCCTGTTCGGCCTCGCGCAGCTTGATCCAGTAGACCCGGGCCAGCTCGTTGCAGGCGTCGGCGTTGTCGGGGTTGAAGCCGATCGAGGCCATGAGCGATTGCGCGGCGGCGCTGAAGGCCTGGTGCATGCGCAGCTCGGCCTCGGCGACCGCGGCCTGGCCGGCCCAGAGCGCGCGCTTCTCTTCGAGCGGGGCGTGGCTGCGCACCTGCCACTCGATGTCGAGCAGCGCGTCGCGGGCTTCGGCGAGCGCGGCGCGGGTCTGCTTGAACGTCTCGGTGTGCGCGCGGCCTTCGATGAGCTTCTCGGCCGACAGGCGAGCGCGCCGGTCGAGGTCTTCGACGCCAGCCAGCCAGGTGTCGAGCGCGGCGACCATCTCGTCGACGCTCTGGTACCGCTCGCGCGGCCGTTTGCGCAGGCAGCGCAGGCAGATCTCGTCGAGCCGGGCGGGGATGTTGCTCTCGGGCGACCGCTGCGAGGGCGGCACCGGCGGCTCGGTGATGACCGCGCGCAGCGTCTCGCGGGGGTCGCGGCCGCGGAAGGGCGGGCGGCCGGTGAGGATCTCGTAGAGCAGCGCGCCGAGCGAGTAGACGTCCGACCGCTGGTCGATGCGGTTGATCTTGCCCGCCGCCTGCTCGGGCGGCATGTAGGCCGGGGTGCCGGTGACCACGCCCATCATCGTGGCGTCTTCCGACTGGCTGCGCAGCGTGGCCACGCGCGGGGCGTCTTCGGCCTCTTCGTCGCGGCCGAGCACCTTGGCCACGCCCCAGTCGAGCACCAGCGTCTCGCCGAAGCCGCCGACCATCACGTTGCTGGGCTTGATGTCGCGATGCACGACGCCGCGGCTGTGCGCGAAGCCGATGGCCATGCAGACCTGGCGGAAGATGTTGAGCAGCTTGACCCGGCTGAACTCGGCCGCGGTCGCTTCATCGCCGGCGCGCAGCTTCTTGATGATGTCCTTCAGCGTGCGGCCTTCGATGAGCTTCATCGTGAAGAAGACTTCGCCGGTGCCGAAGCGCCCGAAGTCGTGCACCGGAATGATGTTCGGATGCTCGAGCTGGGCGGTGATCTGCGCTTCTTCGATGAACTTCTTGAGGACGTACTCCGAGACCGCGTTGCCGTCGATGAGGGTCT
>JAGQJJ010000632.1 GCA_020430675.1 Myxococcales bacterium | reverse complement strand
CGCCAGCTCGCGCTCGAGCACGCGCATCAGGGTCGTGTGCAGCGGGTTGCGCGGCGCGACCTCGGCCAGCGCTCGGCGCACGGCGGCGCGGTCACCGACGGGGTCCACCGCCTGCCAGAGCAACTCGACCAGCCTCAGCTCGGTCTCCCAGCCTTCGGGCGCCGGCGCCTTCCGAGCGGCGTCGAGCGCGGCCCGCGCCGCCGCAGGGTCGCCCAGGTTGGCGTGCCCGATCGCGACCCACAGATGCGCCGTCCGGGCGCGCTTCTGCGTCGCGCCGGCCTCGGCGGCCAGCCGATGGGCCTCGAGCGCCTCGGGGTAGCGCTGCTGTTCGAAGAGCAGCACGCCGCGGCGATACTGCGCGTCGGCCATCAGCCAGACGGGCGTCTCGGGCGCGAGATCCTGCATGCAGATGTCGATGTCGGCCTCGGCCTGCGCGAAGTCGTTGTGCGCCTGTTCAAACACCGCGAGGTGCCCGTAGGTGAACGCGCGCGACATGTGGCGCCCGGTGCGTCCGGCCGAGTCGCGGGCGGCCGCGAGACAGACCCGCAGCTCGTCGTGGCGGCCGAGCGCGTAGACGGCGAGCGCGCGCACCAGCGCGACGGTGAAGTCGAGGTACGGCGCCTCGACGTGCGCCAGGCGTTGCATCTCGCCCGCGCCGAGCGCCGCCGCGGTCGTCCAGTCTTCGTCGCGCACCGCGCTGAGCATGCGGTACATCTGCAACCAGGGCAGCGCGTTGTGCGGGTTGTCGGGCCCGAGAAGCCGCAGCGCCTCGTCGAAGTGGCGCCGCATCGCCTCGGTGTCGCCCCACATCTGCTCGCGTTGGCCGGTCGTGAACTCAACGAGCCCGCGCAGCAGCGGGTCTCGGCTCTGCTCGGCCAGCGCGCGCGCCTCAGCAAGCGCCGGCCCGCCGCCTTCGCGCTCGCCGACGTCGTCCGCGCGTCGCGACTTCTCGAGCAGCGCCGCCACCACCGCGCGTCTCAGCGCCGGGTCGGCCAGATCGTGCGCGCGGGCCGCGGCGATGACTTCGTCGAGCGGCTGCAACAGCCGCCGGGGCGCGTCGTTGTGCTGCGGCGCGCACGACCAGCGCAGCAGCGCGCGCAGCCAGGTCAGGCTGTCGCCCTCAGCGCGCCCGCGGCGCAGGATGGCGGCGTAGTGCCCGTCGTGCGCGCCATAGAACTGAAGGCTGCGAAAGCGGAAGTCGAGCGTCACCCCGGTGTCGTCGGCGTCGACGCCTTCAAGGTAGTGGCGCACATAGCGCGCCCAGCTCTCGCGGCGGGCGGGCGCGTCGAGGCGCCCGGCGGCGAAGCTGCGCACGACGTCGAGCAGGCGGTACTGCGCCTGACCCGGCGCCCACGCCGAGGACTCGCACACCAGCAGCGAGAGCTGCACGAGGCTCTCGACGGCCTCGGCGAGCCGCCCGCCGCCGAGGTCGCATACCGCCTCGGCGGCCGCGCGGTCGAACGGGCCGTTGAAGATCGACGCCCGCGCCAGCACTTGCTGGGCGAAAGGCGGCAAGAGGTGCCACGACCACGCGATGGCCGCCGCGACCGTCTGCTCGCCGAGGAGGGCCCCCGCCTGGTCGATCAGCGCAAAGTCGCGATCGAGCCGCTGGCGGATCTGGCTGACGCTGAGCACCGCCGCGCGCGCCGCCGCCAGTTCGATGGCCAGCGGGATGCCCGCGAGCCGCTCGACGATGCGCTGCACGTCGTCGGCGCTCTTGTCGGTCGCGCTCGACGGCCGCACCTGCCGCGCCCGCTGCGCAAAGAGCATCGCCGCTGGCGAGAGCAGGTGCCCGGGCGCCGGCTCGGTCGACAGCGGGTTGAGCGGGTACTGCCGCACCTCGGGCGCGTCGAGCCGGCGGCGGGTCGTGATCACGATGCCCACCCGCGACGCCGCGCGGCTGAAGCCGAGCACCGCGGGCGTGGCCGCGTCCTGCACGGATTCAAAGGCATCGAGCAGGATCGTCGCCGACCGCAGCCGCGACAGGTGGCCCTCGAGCGTCGCGCGCTGCTCGGCCGGCGAGGGATGTCGCAGCGGCACGCCAAGCGCATGGGCGACCGCGTGCACGAAGCCGTCGAGGTCGTGCGCGTTCGAGAGCGAGACCCGAAAGACGGCCTCGCCCCGCGCGCGCAGCGCGTCGAGCATCGCGTTGGCCAGGGTGGTCTTGCCGATGCCGCCGAGCCCCCAGATGGCCAGCAAGCGAGGCCGGGGCTCAAGGAGGGCGAGGGCCTCGGCGAGCGCTGTCGAGCGGCCGAACAGTCGTGCGGGCATGGATCGGCCCCGGCGAGGGGTGGAGCGAGTACGGGCGGATCATACCCCAACCGACGGCCCCGCGCCTGCGCAGGCCCCGCTGCCGGGCGGCGCCGTCAGGGCGTCTCGACGGCGTAGAAGACCGGCAACGAGGGCAGCAGGCGCCAACCGTCGTCGACGGTCTCGATGACCTCGCGCAGACCGAGGCCCCGCAAGTTGTGCAGGTTGGCGTGCAGCCGTTGCCGCGTCGAGGCGACGACCGCCTCGCCCGGCCAGGCGGCGGCGATCAGATCGTGCTCGGTGAGCGCCTTGCCGGGGTAGCGCAGCCGGGCCTCGACGAAGGCGGCCAGCAACCGACGCGAGACGGGGCGGCGCCCCAGGGCCGCGGGGGGACCGCCCGGCGGCTTCACCCAGCGCATCTCGGGCGAGACGTGCAGGGCGCGGCTGTCGGGGTCGCGGCGCAAGAGCTCGACCCCGATCACGCGCAGCAAGGTGGTGTGCACCGGGCTGCGCGGCGTGACCTCGGCGAGCTGCGCCCTCACCCCCGCGAGGTCGCCGCCCGAGACGACCCGCCACAGCAGGTCGAGCAGCCGCGCGTCGACCTCCCAGCCGATCGGCACCGCTGTCTCGATCGCCACCGCGTGCGCGGCGTGCGCGGCCGCAAGCTCGCCGAGCGTCGCGTGCACGATCGCCACCCACATGCGCGAGAGCCGCGCCCGACGCATGTCGCTGCACGCCTCGACCGCGCCGCGGTGCGCCTTGAGCGCCTCGCGGTCGCGCCGCTGCTCGAAGAGCAGCATGCCGTGCCGGTAGAGCGAGTCAGCGCGTACCCACGCGGCCGAGTCCTGCGCCAGATCTTCGATCGAGCGCAGGTGATACGCCTCGGCCGACGCCAGGTCGCCCCGGGCGTGCTCGAATGCGGCGAAGTGGCCGAAGGCGTATGCCTGCACCGCCGGCGTGCTCGCGCGCTCGGCGCAGGCGCGCCCCTGCTCGATGCTCGCGTACGACTCTTCGTGGCGGCCGAGCGCATAGAGCGCGATCGCGTTGTTCAGGCAAGCGACGAAGCGCACGTAGGGCGCGTCGACCCCCTCAAGGCGGGCGAGCACCTGGCGGCCCAGCGCGGCGGCGCCAAGCCAGTCGCCTTCCCGCTCGGTCACATGCATCAGGTAGAGCTGGATCCACGGCACGATCGGGTGGTCGCGCTCGGCGCCGA
>JAGQJJ010000631.1 GCA_020430675.1 Myxococcales bacterium | reverse complement strand
GATGGCCCCGCGCTCGCGCCCGCGCTTCGTCGGTGTACCGCTCGTAGGCAAGGGCCTGCACGTCGGCCAGCAGGCGTTCGGTCAGCGCCTTCAACTTCGGCTCCTCGGGTCGGTGCTCGGCCGGTTTGATGGCCTGCGTCTGTTGCACCTGCTTCATCCAGGCCCGCTGCCGCGCCGCCGCGCGCTCGGTCTCGGCGCGCTCGCGCAGGTAGACCGCCCAGGTCACGCCGGCCCCCAAAAGCCAGATCGCCGCCAGGATCCACCACACCGCCGCGCGTCGCCCGCCGCTCATCCTGGCAGCCTCCGGCGCCCCAAAGTTCTCGATCTGCCGCTCGCCTGCGTGATAGTTGACTTCTTCCTTCGCCCCCAGGAGGCCGCCCGATGCTCCCTCATCCGATCTCCTCCATGCCAGCCGTGGCCATGTTCGCGGTGATCATGACCGCGGCGGGGGTCGCCTTCATCTACGCCATCGCGATGCGTTTCCGCCAGATCACCCAGGGCCGCCGCCCCGAGGTGCGCTGGGACGAGATCCCGACCCGCATCAAGAACGTGCTCGTGTACGTCCTGGGCCAGAAGCGCTTGCCGCGCAACGGCTATACCTATAGCGGCGTCCTGCACATCTTCATCTTCGGCGCGTTTGTGGTGCTCAGCGTCGACACCATCAACTTCATGATCGACGCCCATCTGCGGCTCTTCGACGTCATCGTCGGCCGCCCCCCGGGCGGGCCTTTCCACCTGCCGTTCAGCGACGGCCCTTATCAAGCGCTGGCCGACACCTTCCGTTTCCTGTGCATCGTCGGCCTGGGCATGGCCTTCGTCAACCGCACGATCATCAAGCCCAAGCGCCTGCCGCTGACGCGCGACGCCATGTACACCCTGTTTTTCATCCTCGGGCTGATGCTCTTCGAGGTGATGCAGCAGGGCTTCCAGATCGCGCTGATGGGCGGCGAGGGCGGCGGCTACCAGTGGTTCAGCTCGCTGTTTGCCGGCGCCGTCGGCGGCATGGACCGCGACACGCTGGCCTTCGGCTATCAGGCCGCGTGGTGGTGCCACCTGGTCAACCTGCTCGCGTTCAGCAACTACGTGCCCTACAGCAAGCACAGCCACGTCTTCGCCGCGCCGATCAACATCCTGTTCATGTCGATCGAACCCAAGGGCGCGCTGCGCAAGATGAACCTCGACATGGGCGAGGACGACGCGCCCGAGTACTTCGGCGCGCGCACGCTCGAAGACCTGAGCTGGAAGCAGCTGCTCGACGGCCTGAGCTGCACCGAGTGCGGCCGCTGCACCGACAACTGCCCGGCGTCGTTGAGCGACAAGCCGCTCAAGCCGATGCACATCATCGTCGACCTCAAGCACCATATGGAGGCGCGCTTCGGCAAAGGCCCGGTCGATCCCGAGGCCGATCCGAGCGTGCTGCTCGCCGGCGGAGTGATCGACCCCGACGTGCTCTGGTCGTGCACCACCTGCCGCGCCTGCATGGAGGTCTGCCCGGTCGGCAACGAGCACATCCCCGACATCATCGACATGCGCCGCTATCTGTCGATGACGCTGGGCGAGGTGGGCCACGGCGGCAGCAACGCGCTCAAGAAGATGGACCGCAAGGGCAACCCCTGGGGCATGCGCCAGCAGGATCGCGGCAAATGGGCCGCCGACATGGAAGAGGTCGCCGAGTGGGACGATGAGAAGCCCGCCGAGTACCTCTACTGGGTCGGCTGCGCCGGCAGCTACGATGACCGCGCCCAGCGCGTCAGCCGCTCGGTCAGCAAGCTGATGAAAAAGGCGGGTGTCGACTTCGCCATCCTCGGCAAGCGCGAGAAGTGCACCGGCGACTCGGCGCGGCGGCTTGGCGACGAGTACCTCTTCCAGAACCTGGCCCGCGAGAACATCGACACGCTCGACGGCGCCGGGGTGAAGAAGATCGTCACCCACTGTCCGCACTGCCTCAACACGCTCAAGAACGAGTACGCCCAGTTCGGCGCGCAGTACGAGGTCATCCACCACACCGAGCTGCTCTCGAAGCTGGTCGCCGAGGGCAAGCTGGCGCCCAAGGCCGAAGAGGGCGGCGCCGGCGGCAAGGTCGTCTACCACGACTCCTGCTACCTCGGTCGCTACAACGACATCTACGAGCCCCAGCGGCAGCTTCTCGACGCCATGCCCGACGTGCAGCGCGTCGAAGCCGAGCGCAGCAAGAACACCGGCATGTGCTGCGGCGCCGGCGGCGGCCATATGTGGATGGAGATGAACATCGGCGAGCGCATGAACTACATCCGCACCGACCAGCTCCTGGCCACGCAGCCCAAGGTCATTGCCGTCGCCTGCAACTTCTGCATGACCATGGTCGATGACGGCGTGAAGTCGCGCGGCAAAGAGGACGAGGTCGAGGTGCTCGACCTCGCCGAGCTGCTCGACCGGCGCGTCGGGTGATCGATCCCTCGGTCGCTCCATTGCCCGGCACGCCGGGCTGCCCCTGGCGCACCGCGGCGCTGCCGCCCATCGGCGGCGCGCTCTCGGGCGACCCCGAAGACTTCATCGTCGACGAGCTGCCCGCCTATCTGCCCTCGGGCGAAGGCACGCACTGGTTCGTGCGCATCCAGAAGCGCGGCCTGAGCACCGCCGAGGCCATCGAGCTGCTCGCGCGCGCCGCCGGCTGCGAGCCGCGCGACGTCGGCAGCGCCGGTCGCAAGGACAAGCACGCGGTGACGACGCAGTGGCTCTCGCTGCCCGTCGCGCCGGTCGATCCGGGCGACGCGCGGCTCGCGCTGCTCGAATCGGCCCCGCATGGCAACAAGCTGCGCATGGGCCATCTGCGCGCCAACCGCTTCACGATGTGCCTGCGTGGCCTGCACCCCGACGCCGCCGATCGGCTGCCGGTGCTCGCTGCGGCCCTCGCGCAAGGCGTGCCCAATTATTTCGGCCCGCAGCGCTTCGGCCGCTTCAACCTGAAAGACGCCCTGCGCTTCGCCGCCGCGCCGCAGAAGCGGGTGCGCGACCCGCGCTTTCTGGCCAGCGTGCTGCAATCGGCCATCTTCAACCGCTGGCTCGGCGCCCGCGTCGCCGATGGCCTGCTCGACACCGCGCTGCAAGGCGACGTGCTGGCCCGCCGCGAGACCGGCGGCCAGTTTGTCTGCGCCGACGCCGCCACTGACGCCGAGCGCGTGCGCCAGGGCGAAGTCGACCCCACCGGCCCGCTGCCCGGCCCGCGCATGCGCGAGGCCGAGGGCGAGGCCGCCGCTCGCGAAGAGGTCGCCTGCGCCGCTTTTGGCACCGACCGCGGCCTGCGCGCGCTCTCGCGCTTTGCGCCCGGCGGCCGCCGCGTCGCCCGTTTGGTGGCCGAAGACCTCGAACTGGCGATCGAAGGCGACACGCTGCACGCCGCCTTCACCTTGCCGCCCGGCGCCTTCGCCACCACCCTGCTCGCCGAGCTCACCCACCCCGAGGGCGGCGATCTGCGCGTGCCGGGCGA
>JAGQJJ010000630.1 GCA_020430675.1 Myxococcales bacterium | reverse complement strand
CGTGCAGATCGAGCCCGCTGGCGCTGAAGTCGAGCGTATTGGCCTCTTCGCCCCAGATGCGCACGTCCTGCACGCGCACGGTCAGGCTGGGGCCATCGGCTTTGTTCAAGGTCACGCCGAGCCGGCTGCGCTGGGTGACGTATTCACGCTGGATGAGCTTGTCATCGATGAAGTCGCGGCCCGAGTCGACGATGAGCCGCGGCCGAATCTGGGCGTCGACGGCCAGCGACCAGTCATCGCTGAGGCCGATGACCGCTGGCGCTGCCAGGGCCGACGAGGTGAGCGAAACCAGGAACAGGAGCGGGAGCAGACGCATGGCATCCTCCAGGATCAGCCGGCCGGCGCGCGGTCCGGCAACGCGAGGGCGATGGCAAACAGGCCGCCGAAGACCAGGGTGCCCGCGAGCGCCGCCCAGAGCAGCCGGGCGAGGCCCGCACCGGCGCCCTTTGTCGGCAGCACCACGCGCACCTGCGCGGTCAGCCAGCCTTCGATGGGTTCGATCTCGATGGCATCCCCGGGCGCGAGTGGCACATCGATGCGCGCCCGGTAGATACGGCGCCGCGGCGTCGACCGCGGCTCGTTGGGTTTCTCAAAAGCGCCGCGGTGCAAAAGCTCGCCGTCTGCCGCGACAAGCCGGAAGGTCACCGGGCCCTCGTACCAGCGGCGGCTGGCGATGCGGCCATCATCGCCCGGGTCGCTCAGGTCGCCGCGAGCGACAAACAGCGAGATGTCGACGCCGCGCTGCGGGGTTGGATCGTCCGCGTCGAGGCGGACGCCATTGACATCAACCACCGAGAACGCAGCCTGCACATCGCCGCGGGTGACCCTGGCGTCGAGCAGCAGACGCGGCTGCGTCGCCGCCTCGGCCTGCGCGGGCGCCGGCGCCAGGGCGGCGAGGCCGGCAAAAAGCGCCAGCGCGAGCGGCAACCCCTCGGTCAACCGCTGGCCGGCGCGCGCGGCCGTCGCCACAAGACCCACGCGCAGGTTGGTGCGCGGGCAGGCGTCGAAGCAGCGCGCGCAGAGGTCGCAGTCGGGGCCGGGATCGCCCGAGGCCGGGTCGAGTTGCAGCCAGCAGGCGCGGGTGCACAGGTTGCAGCGGGCACCGCATTCACTCGGCGCGGCGATGAAGACCCGCGCCCGACGCAGATGGCCGCCCAGCGAGAGCGCGGCCCCGGTCGGGCAGACGGTGGCGCAATAGGTCGTCGGGCCGAAGACAAGACCGGCGAGCAAGAGCCCGATCAGCCAGCCGAAGACCGCGCCGCCGCCGCCGAGCAGCCAGAACGAGTAGGCCGACATCTGGACGAGCACATGGGGCAGCACGAGATAGAGCGCGAGTTGGAAGCCAAAGAAGCCAGCGAGCACGACCGCCGCCAGCACCAGCCAGCGCACGGGTCGGCGGCGCGGCAGGCGAATCGGCTTCGGCCGCCAGGGCAGGCGCTCAAAGAGGCCATCGCCGAAGCGCGCCAGCACGCCAAACGGGCAGAACCAGCCGCAGAAGACGCGGCCGGCCAGCAATGACAGCAGCAAAGGCAGCGACCAGGCCAGCAATAGCTTCCAGGTGAAGGCCCCGCCGAGCGTGGCGAACAAGCCGGCGATGGGATCGAGCGCCGGCACGCCCGCGAGCGCGGCCGCGGCCCCGCCCCCCAGCATCTGGTTGGCTTCGTAGACCGTCGCGGGCGCGTCGCCCAGCGGCAGCAGATCGAGCAGAACGGGCGGCAGATCCCAGCCATGGCCATCCCAATTGGCCAGGTTATTGCGATCGAGGCGCTGCCACCCCCCCAAGAACGGCGCGGCGCAAAGCGTCAGCAGCAACGCGGCCTGGGTGAATCGGCGCACGACGCGCCAGCCGCGGCCGGGCAGATGACCGGGCGCGTTCATGCCATCCCCCTCTCGATGAAGATCGCGGTGGGATGCTGCGGGCACATCTCAACGCAGCGGCCGCAGCCGACGCAGCCATCGAGCACCACGGGCAGCGCTGGCGGCGCCAGGCGGATGGCTTTGCCCGGCAACGGGCAGGCATCATGGCAATACCCGCAGAGCCGCCCCAGGTATGAGATACAGCGATCGGGATCCACGCGCGCCCGACCCATCTTCACGGTCTCGGCGATGACTTCGAGGCGGTCTTCGACCGGCGTCAACGCGCCGGTCGGGCAGATGTTCGTGCAGCGCATGCACAAGGTGCACGAGCGGTGGCGCACGTCGAGGTAGGGCGTCAGCGCGCCGTTTGTGGCTTCGTCGAGGCCGAAAAATCGAATGCAGCCGTTCTGGCAGACCGTGCCGCAGAGCCCGCAGCGAATGCAGCGGCTCTGAAACGCCGCGTCGTCATCGCCCGCGGTCGGCGGGCGCACCGGCACGCCCTCGGCGCGGGCCGGTGCGGCCAGCAGCCGCCCGAGCAGCGTGGTCCCGCCGGCCATGCAAGCGAGCCCGCCGGCCAGAAAGGCACGCCGCCCCGGCAAATTGCGCCGACGCCCGTGCACCTTGTGAACCTTGCGGAGTCTTGGGGGAGGTTCACCCATGGTCGGTCTCCGAGTCCAGCGGCCGCAGCGCGATGGCATGCGGTGTCACCGGGCAGGCAGCAATGCAACGTCCGCACCCGACGCAGACCGAAGGCTCGATGGCGGGCCGACCCAGCCGCAAAGTCAACGCCGGCGCGCCCGGCGGGCAAAGACCCGCGCAGGCCCCACACTCCGGGCCACGGTACGGGAGGCACCTTTCGGTGACGATCTCCGCCACGCCGAGTCGCCAGACGGACGCTTTGGGTGGGATCAGCACCTTCTCGGGACACGCCACCGCGCAAGGGAAGCCATCGCACATCTGACATGCCCGTTGCTCGGGCACCATGACCGGGGTGCCCGCGCCCAGACCGACGTGGTCGGCGAGGGTGAAGATGGCATGATGCGGGCAGGCTTCGACGCAGGCCTTGCAGCGCGTGCAGCCGGCGAGAAAGAGCGGCTCGGCGATGGCGCCCGGCGGCCGGCGACGGGCCGGCAGGCGGCGCTCGACGGCGCGGGTCACCACCTCGGCCGCTTCGGGCAACAGGCGGCCGAACCAGCGGCGACGGCTGGGGTCGACGGGCTCTTCCTCGCGGCGGCGACTCATGACCGCCCCAGCTTCATGCTCATGTCGAGCGCCATGAGGGTCAGACCGGCCACCGACACCGCGACCATGACCGTTGTCATCGGCAGCAGGCTGCGCAAGGCATGCCGGCGGTCGGCAAACAGCCGTCGGCTGATGCGATGGGCGACCACCACGCCGAAGAGATGGCCGATCAAGATGAGGCCAAGCTGCAAGTACCAGACGACGCTCTCGGGCAGCAGATGGCCGATATGAATGCCCGCGGTGCCCAGATAATTGCTGCCATCGCCCATCGGGTCGCTCAGCAAAGGCACCAACGCGCCGCCTTCCATCAGCAGGTGCATCAGGTTATGGGCCAGGTGGTAGAACAGGGCCACCGGTAGCAAGGCAAAG
>JAGQJJ010000629.1 GCA_020430675.1 Myxococcales bacterium | reverse complement strand
CGATCTCGTATGTCGAGCGCTATCACCGCGTGGAACGCATCGCGGATTGCATGCTGAAGATCTATCGAGGCGAAGGCATCACCGCCGATCACTACCAGCCCTGGTATGACTGATCGGATGGCATCAGGCGGGCATGAAGACGCGCAGCCACCACTCGAAACTGAGGAATGACCAGATCAGCAAGCGGCGGTTCTGACGGCCGGCGAAGTGATCGGCGAGCAAGGCGCGCACCGTGTCGCGTTCGAGGTACTCGAAGATGCGGGCGTCGGCAGAGAAGAGGCGGCGCAGGTAGTCGACGCTCTCGCCCTTGAACCAGCTGCCATCGGGCGCCGAGAAGCCTTGTTTGGGCGCGAAGGCATATTCGCGCGGCACGAAGCGGGAGAGCACTTCGCGCAGGATGAGCTTGCCGTCGTTGGTGGTGCGGAAATAGTGGTCGGATTTGCGGCCGATGAGGTTCTCATCGAGGCGCGCGGGCGGGGTCAGGTTGCGCAACTTGAGATGCACCGGGATGCGCATGGCAAACTCGACGAGGTCGTTGTCGAGGAAGGGCACGCGCGTCTCGAGGCCGTGGGCCATGCTGAGCTTGTCTTCGACCACCAGCAGGCCGTGCATGAAGGTGCGCAGCTCGAAGTAGAGCGAGAAGTTCACGTACTCCTCGGGGGTGCGGGCCTCGGCGAGCCGGGCGGCGTGCACGCCCTTGAAGACCTGGCGCGTGGGGTGGGCGCCGAGCGTGGCGGCGTGCAGGTGCGGGCGGAAGAAGCTTGGCTTGAGCTCATCGGGCACGAGCCGCTGCCAGTAGGCATAGTATTTGTCGAGGTAGTCATCGGGATCGGCGTTGTTATTGGCCGGCCCGTAGTAGCGCCAGGGATAGCCCGCAAACAGCTCGTCGCTGCCGGTGCCCGAGAGCACGACCTTGCTGAAGTGGCTGGCGAGGCGCGCGGCGTAGAAGTTGGGGTAGGACTGGCCGACGCGCGGGTCTTCGAGGTGCCAGGTGAGGCGCTCGATGGCGCGCTCCATGTCGCCGGCTTTGAGCACGATCTCGTAGTGCTCGGTCTTGTAGAGGTTGGCGAGCTGTTCGGCTTTGGCGCGCTCGTCGCAAGCCATTTCGAGGCCCGAGGCCGAGCTGAGGTCGAAGCCGCAGGTGTAGCTGAACAGGCCGGGCAGCCGGCGCGCGGCGACGCAGGTGATCGAGCCGGAGTCGATGCCGCCGCTGAGGTAGGTGCCGATCGCGGTGTCGGCGACGAGCTGCCGGTCGACCGCCTGCTCAAAGAGGCGGGCGACCTCTTCTTCGGCGGTGGCGAGGTCGAGCGTGCGGTCGATGGCGAAGTTGAAGTCCCAGTACTGGCGCGGCGGGGGCACACCGGGCGCGCCGACGGGCAGGCGCAGGGTGTGGCCGGCGGGCAGCATGCGCACGCCGTCGAAGAGGGTGCGGTCGCTGAAGATGTTCTGGAAGGTGAAGTACTCGTGCAGCGCCGGCAGGCAGACGTCGACGGTCATCGCCGGGCGGGCGAGCAGGGCTTTGACTTCGGAGCCGAACAGCAGCAGCCGGCCGCGCTCTGTGTAGTACAGCGGCTTGATGCCATAGCGATCGCGGGCGAGCAGCAGGGTGCGTTCGACGGTGTCCCAGAGCGCAAAGGCAAACATGCCATTGAAGCGTTCGACCGCGGCGGGGCCCCAGTGCGCGCAGGCTTGCAGCACGACCTCGGTGTCGGTGCGGGTACGGAAGACACGGCCGAGGGCTTCGAGCTCCACGCGCAGCTCGGCGAAGTTGTAGACCTCGCCGTTATAGCTGATGACATAGCGGCCATCGGCGGTGGCCATGGGCTGACGGCCTTCGGGGCCGGGCGCGATGATGGCGAGGCGGCGATGGCCGAGGCCGACGCCGCGGCCGACCCAGATGCCTTCGCCGTCGGGGCCGCGATGGGCGACGCGATCGGTCATCGTTTGCAGGATGCGTCCCGAGATCGGGTCGCCGTCGAGTTGCATGAGGCCGACGAGGCCGCACATCGCGTCGCTCCCCCCAGGCGGGCGCAAGGCCGCCGATCAGGACATCGGCGGTTTGCGCCAAAACTCAAGCGGCGCGTGCATGTTCGTAGGCGGCAACAAGCACTTCGACGACGTAATCCTGCTCGGCGTGGGTCATCTGCGGGTAGAGCGGCAGCGTGATGCTGAGGTGCTCGGCCAGCCAGGCGTTGGGCAGATCGGCGGGCGCGTAGCCGAAGCGGGTGCGGTAGGCGGTGAGGCCATGCACCGCATGCGTGCCCTGGCGCGTGGCGACGCCCTGGGCCTCGGCGAAGCGCATGAGCGCGTCGCGGGCGCCGTTGAGGTCGGGCAGCGCGTCGAGCGTGGGGCGCTCGGGGGCAAAGAGGCAGACATAGGACTGGTAGCTGTGCGTGGCGCCGGCCGGGGCGCTGGGCGGGCGCAGCCAGGCGAGGTCGGCGAGCAGCTTGTCGTACCGCTGCGCGAGCGCGATGCGCTTTTCGAGCACAAGCGGGGCCTTGTCCATCTGGGTGCAGCCGAGCGCGCCCTGAAAGTCGGTCATTCGGTAGTTGAAGCCAATCTCGGAGAACGGGCTGAGCAGGAAGGCGTCGCCGGCGCCGTGGCGGGTGTGGTCGCTCTTGCTGGCGCCGTGGTCGCGCAGCACGCGCAGGTGTTCGATCTGGCGGGGGTCGCGGGCGAGCACCATGCCGCCCTCGCCGGTGGTGACGGCCTTGCGCGGGTGGAAGCTGAAGGCGCCGAAGTCGCCGAAGGTGCCGACGTGCTGGCCGCGCCAGCGGGTGCCGAGGCCACAGGCGCCGTCTTCAACGACGAGCAGATCGCCCTCGGCGGCAAAGGCGAGCAGCGCGTCCATGTCGACCGGGGCGCCAAAGAGATGCACCGGGATGACGCCGCGGGTGTGCTTGGTACGGGCCGCGGACATCGCGGCGAGGTCGACGTTGAAGGTGTCGAGGTCGATGTCGACCAGGATCGGCGTCGCGCCGCAATAGAGCACGACGTTGGCGGTGGCGACCCACGTGAACGAGGGCACGAGCACCTCATCGCCGGGGCCGATGCCGGCGGCGGCGAGCGCGAGGTGCAACGCGGTGGTGCACGAGGTGCACGCGACGGCGTCGGCGGCGCCGGTGAAGGCGGCGAACTTCTGCTCGAACTGGCGCACCGACGGGCCTTGCACGACCCAGCCGGTGGTCAGCGGCGCGACGATGGCCTCGAAGTCGGCGGCGTCGAACCACGGCTTCGTGATGGGGATGCGCATCATGGGCGGTCTCCAGGGTGGGCGCGGGTCGCAATCTACCGCACTGTGGGGCGGGTGCAAATCGAGGGCGCGCGACCGGGCGAGCCGGGCCATCCCGATTGCGGCTCGGTCGAGGCCCGGGGTAATCTCGGCGCACGGTGGAGCGCCGCAAAGCGGGGTTGAATGGCCGAAGCGGACATCCTGAGCCAGCTCGAAGGGGAGCTTGAAGCGCTGCGGCTGGAGTTCGAGCG
>JAGQJJ010000628.1 GCA_020430675.1 Myxococcales bacterium | reverse complement strand
CAGTTCTTGCGGCTGGTCGAGCAGCATCGCCTGCTGAGCCATGCGCTCAGCTATCGCTATGTGGGATCGGTGCGCATCGAAGAAGAGCTGCTGCGCGTCGAGCAGGATCTGTTCAACGGCCTCGGCCAGATCACCGAGCTGTTCTACGATGGCCGCCCGCTGACGGTTGATGCCACCCCGTGGACGCCTACGTTGCGGCTTGGCGACCATACCACCGAAGACGGCCTGGCGCTGTCATGGTCCGATCAGCCGCTCATCTGGTTCGAGGTGGGGGGCGGCCATGTCATCGACACCGCCGACCGGCTGCGCCCGCTCGACCCGCGCGTGCCCGCCTGGGCGACGGGGCTGTTCGATCAGGCGCCGCCCCCGGTGCCCGCCGCCGAGATCGGGCCGTTTGTCGATGAGTTCCTGACCCGCGCGCCGCTGCCGATCGAGGTGCACTCGACGCGCCTCGCCCTGCGCGGCGGCCTGCCCACGCCGCGACTGCTGCTGGGCATGGACGGCGCGCGGCTGACCACCGAGCTGCGCTTTGCTTATGGCGGTACGGAAGTGGCCGCCGAGGGCCCGCCGGTGGTGGCCGCGGCGTTTGCCGACGAGCGCGTGCTGCTGCGCCGCGACGCCGAGGCCGAAGCGGCGCTGGCCGCCATGCTGGCGGCCGCGTTGCCCGAGGGCCCGCTCGAAGGCGACGCGGCCCATGACTTCCTGCTCGACGGCCTTCCCCAGCTCGCCGGCTGGGAGATCACGGTCGACCGCGCGCTCGACCTCAACCGCCTGCGCCCCATCGGCACGGCGACGGTGGCCACGCAGCTTCGCGCCGGCATCGATTGGTTCGACCTGCAGGTCGACTTCAGCGTCGAAGGCCGCAGTGTCTCGCGGGCGGCGGTGCTGCAAACCTGGCGCGAGGGGCGGCGGTACGTGCGCCTCGACAGCGGCGAGCTGGCGCGACTGCCCGACGCCTGGCTCGCGCGCCACGGCGACGCGCTGGCCGAGCTGGAAGACCTGCGCACCAGCAAGCGGGCGAAGTTCGGCACCTTCGCCGCGCCGCTGGCCGCCGAGCTGCTCGATGAGCTGCCGGCGGACGAAGCCGTGCAGCGCTGGCGCGAGATGGCCGAGCGCGTGCGCGCCTTCGAGCGCGTGCCCGAGCGCGAGGTGCCGGCGGCGCTGAACGCCGAGCTGCGCAGCTATCAGCACCGCGGCTTCCGCTGGCTGGCCGCCCTGCGCGATGTGGGCCTGGGCGCGGTGCTGGCCGACGACATGGGCCTGGGCAAGACGCTGCAAGCCCTGGCGCTGCTGCTCGACTCCCATGGCGCGAAGAAGAAGGGCCCGCCCTCGCTGGTGGTGGCGCCGACCTCGGTGGTCTTCAACTGGATGAGCGAAGCGGCGCGCTTTGCGCCCACGTTGCGGTTTGCGTTGCATCACGGCCCGCGGCGCGGCGATCCGCCGACCGACGTCGACGTGGTGGTCACGAGCTATGCCTTGCTGCGCATCGACGCCGAGAAGCTCGCCGAGCAGCCTTGGCGGCATGTGGTGCTCGACGAGGCGCAGAACATCAAGAACCCGGCGAGCCATGTGGCGCGGGCGGCGCGGGGGCTCGATGCCGAACATCGCGTGGTGCTGACCGGCACGCCGCTCGAGAACCATCTGGGCGAATTGTGGAGCCTTTTCCACTTCTTGATGCCCGGCTTCTTCGGCAGCCGCCGCGCCTTCCAGCAGCGCTACGCCGGACCAGCGAGCAGCGGCGACGCCAAGGTGCGCTCGCGAGCGCTCGAGGCCTTGCGCCGGCGCATTCGGCCCTTCGTGCTGCGGCGCCTGAAGGCCGAGGTGGCCAGCGAGCTGCCGCCGCGGCAGGAGCAGGTGCTCTATTGCCGGCTCGGGCCCGCCGAGCGGCGGCTCTACGAGGCGGTCAAGCAGACCTATCGCGACACGGTGTTGGGCGAGGTCGACCAGAAGGGCGTGGCCGGCTCGACCATTCGCATCCTTGAGGCGCTCACGCGGCTGCGCCAGGCCTGCTGCGACCCGCAGCTCGTGCCCTTCCCCGAGGCGCAGGCCATCACCGCGTCGGCCAAGCGGGCGCTGCTGCGCGAGACGCTGGCCGAGATCATCGACGAGGGCCACCGCGCGCTGGTTTTCAGCCAGTGGCCGTCGCTGCTCAAGCGGGTCATCCCCGACCTCGATGCCATCGGCGCGCGGTACCTTTACCTCGACGGCTCGACGACCGAGCGCGGCGCCCTGCAAGCGCAGTGGAACGCGCCCGGCGGGCCGCCGGTGTTCCTGATCAGCCTCAAGGCCGGCGGCACCGGCCTCAACCTGACCGGCGCCGATCACGTCTTCCACCTCGACCCGTGGTGGAACCCGGCGGCGGAAGCGCAGGCCACCGACCGCGCACATCGCATCGGCCAGACCCGGCCGGTCATGGTCTACAAGCTGGTGGCGCGCGACACGGTCGAAGAGAAGATCATCGAGCTGCAAGCCCGCAAACGCGCGCTGTTCGAAGCGGCGGTCGACGGCGATCGGCTGACGGTCGACACGCTGACCCGGGCCGACCTGGAGGCGGTTTTCGCCGACGACGCCGACGCGCTCGCCGACACCGACGAGGTGGGCGGGCTCGACGCCGATGAGGCCAATGACTCGGCCGAGATCGAAGCCCCACCCCCACGTTCACGCAAGCGCAAGGCACGCAAATAGGCGACCGAAGTGGCATGATGGCCGCGGGAGGAAGGCGCGATGGATCGCCTTGAGACCAGCGGTTATTACGCCCTCGGCGTGCCGTTCTACCTGCTGCTGATCGCGGTCGAATGGTATCGGACGCGGCGGCTCGGACTGCACGCCTACCGCTTCGCCGACACCATCGGCAACGTCTCGGCGGGCCTGGGCGAGCTGATCATCGGCCTCTTCCTCGGGCCCTGGCTCATCGCGCTGTATGACTTCGCCTACGCCCACTTCGCGCTGATCCATTGGCCGAAGGGCTCGATCGCGCAATGGGTCGTCGCGTTTCTGGCCGCCGACCTGGGCTATTACTGGTACCACCGCGCCGGCCATCGCTTTGGCGCGCTGTGGGCGATTCACGGCGTGCATCACCAGAGCGAGCAGTTCAACTTCACCATCGCCATGCGGCACCCATGGCTCTCGGACACCTACTCGGCGGTCTTCTATGCCCCGCTGCCTTTGCTGGGCGTCGAGCCGACGGTGTTTTTTGTGTCGATCAGCGCCATCTCGTTCTACGCGCTGACGGTGCATACCCGGCTCTTCCACCGGCCCACGCTGGGCATCTTCGTGACGCCCGCGACCCATATCGTGCATCACTGCCGCAACCCGAGGTACATCGGCCGCAACCTGGGTGCGATGTTCATCCTTTGGGACAAGCTGTTTGGCACCTACACCGAGATCGTGCCCGAGGATCCACCTGATATCGGCACGCCGGCCGGCTATCAGACGCATGATGGCGCCAAGGCGCAGGCCATCTTCTTCCGCGACCTGTGGCGCGCCGCCCGGCAGGC
>JAGQJJ010000062.1 GCA_020430675.1 Myxococcales bacterium | reverse complement strand
CAGCCCGGCGTCGACGTTATAACCCGGCGCGCGAAAGCCGGTCACCGGCACCCCCGCCGCCGCGCTCAGCCGGGCCTGCCCCTCGGCCACCTCGGCCCGCCGGGCGTCGCCGTCCAGGCGCGTCAGGTCATATCGGTGATGCCACGTATGGTTGCCGATCTCATGCCCCGCCGCCGCCAACGCCCGCAGCCGCGCCGGGTTGCCTTCGATCTCCAGATCCTCGGCGATGCAATAGAACGTCGCCGCCACGCCCAGCTCTTCGAACAGCTCGACAAACCGCGGCACACCCACCCGCCACGCGGCGTTGGTTGCGCTGTCTTCATCAAGCCCGTGGATGCGGTAATAATGCCGCAGGCTGTCGACATCGACGCCGATGCTGGCGGTGCGCTCGGTCACAAGTCCCGGCCGAAGCGGATGATCGTCGTCAGCCGCACCATGTTGCGCAGCACGTTGGGCACGCGCCGAAACAGGTGCACCGACGGCGGGCGCTTCTCGATCAGGTCGATCGGCACCTCGGTCCAGCGGCGCCGCGCGCGGTGGGTGCGCACCACAAACTCGCTGGCGAACATGTCCTTGTCGACCACGCAGGCCCGCACGATGTCGAGCAGCGCGTCGCGGCGGAAGGCCTTGAGCCCGTGCGTATCGGTGCCCTCGAAGCCGACCGCCACCCGCAGCATGCCGTTGAGCACCTGCGTCGCCACGCGCCGGTACATCGGCCGCCGGTCGCGGGCGCCGGGCGCGCGCTTGCTGCCGACCACCAGCTCGTAACCCTCGCGCAGCTTGGCGATGGCCACGCGATAGAAGTCGACATCGCACAGGTCGATCTCATCGCAGATGACGTAGCGCCCGCGCGCTTGCAGGATGCCCTCGCGCAGCGCCTTGCCGTAGTTCGGCTCGCCCACCGAGAACACCCGCACCTCCGGGTGGCGGCTGGCGAAGTCCTCGGCGATGGCCACGGTGGCGTCCTTCGAGCCGTTCTCGGCGACCAGGATCTCGTAAGTGAAGTCGACATCGGCGAGCTTCTCGCGCAGGTCGGCCAGCGCGGCCGAGATGATGCCTTCTTCGTTGTAGACCGGGATGACGATGGAGACCTCGGGGATCCCCAAGTCGGCGTTCGTCATGCTCTCCCCATCAACCGCGCCGCGGCCCGCTGGCCATCGAGCAGCGCGTCCTCCATCGAAGAGTAGTTCCAATCCCCGTAGCGGCCCACGCTCTGGATGGATTGTGAGTCCAACCAGTCATGAATCGTGGCGCGGCTCTCTTCATAGGCAAAATCATAGATGACGTAGGCGTTTGCGATGCGCCGTTCCGCGACCAGACGCACGCGCTTTGGGTCGTCGATCAATCCCATCGCGACCAAGCCGTCATCAATATGCGAACGCAGGTTCGTGAGCGGCGTGTCGCGGTCGGCCATCTCGATATAGAGCGAGGCCGCGCCCGCCGGCGCCATCGCCGGGTTGGCGTTGCTGAACGAGCCCACCCGATAGAACGGCCAGGTCTCTTCCGGCACGTAGATCCAGTGGTCGGGCTGGCCCAGCGGGCCGTCGATGCCCACGTTCAGGTAGCGCACCTCATTGGCCCGCAGCCGCCCGCGCGCCGCGCGCACCGCCGTCGGCGCCTCGGTCATCGCGTCGATCAGATTCGGCAGCGCCATCGTGTTCACCAGCCGTCGATAGCCGATCTCGGCCCCGTCGGCCAGCCGCGCCACCCGGCGCGCCGGATCGATCGCCACCACCGGCCGCCCGGTGAAGATGCGCCCGCGCCCCACGCCATCGGCCAGCGCCTCGGCCAGCGTCTGAATGCCGCCCTGCCTGGGGTAGAGGAAATGAGCGTTATAGCCCATCGCCTTCTCATTGCAGCCCACCGCGCCGGCGACGATATCGGCCAGCCGCGGCTTGGGCACGAACCGCTGGCACCAATGGCTGGTGATCTCGTGCGCGCCCACGCCCCACAGCCGCGCGTTGTAGGGCAGCATGAAATGCCGGGCGATGCCTTCGCCGAAGTAGAAGCGAATCCAATCGGCGAAGTTCTCCGGCTCGGGCGTGCCCTCGGACTGCGCCGCCTGGACCCGATCGGCTTCGATCGCGCCCATCAGGCACTCAGCGATGACCTCGGGCGGCAGGCCATAGGTATTGGCCTGAAACGGATAGCGGGTATAGACGCCGTGCGACCAGATGCGGCTCCTTCGCTCGACGGCCATGAAGTGATCGGGCCCGCAGAGCTTGAGCACCAGGGCCTTCATGCCCGGATCGCGCAGGTGCAGCCAGTGGCCGGTCACGTCGAAGGTGAACCCGTCGATCACCTCGCTGATCGCCTTGCCGCCCACCCGATCCGACGCCTCGACGATCAGCGCCTCGCCCTCAAGATGCAGCGCGCACGAGAGCCCGGCGAGGCCGGCGCCGATGATCAGGGTGTCGATGCGGGAAGGTACGGTGCGCATTCCGATATTGCCGCCGCGAAAGGCGGCGAGTGTAGGGGAGCCTCGGGCCCCGAATCAACCGCGGCAGCGCCCGCGGCGGGATCGACCGCGAGGAGGTTGCCGCAACATTTCGTTTCGTGCCAAATGAACCAACATTCCGCGGGTTCGTTGCGTGAAGATCCAGCCCCGACAATTCGGCAAATACTTGCTGCTCGATCAGATCGGGGTCGGCGGAATGGCCGAGATCTGGCGCGCCAAGATGTTCGGCGCCGCCGGCTTTCAGAAGACGCTGGTCATCAAGAAGATCCTGCGCCACCTCGCCGATAATGACGAGTTCGTGCACATGTTCATCGACGAGGCGAAGATCGCCGTCTCGTTGCAGCACGCCAACGTCGTCCAGATCTTCGACTTGGGTTCGGTGGCCAAAGAGTACTTCATCGCCATGGAGTACGTCTTCGGCAAGGATCTGCTCAACCTGCTGATCCGCTGCACGCACCTGCGCATTCGGGTGCCGCACAAGCTGGCGATCTTCATCATCGTCGAGACGCTCAAGGGCCTCGAAGCGGCCCATAACGCGGTCGACAGCAAAGGAAACGCCCTCCACATCATCCACCGCGACGTCTCGCCGAGCAACGTGCTGATCAGCTACGACGGCGAGGTGCGCATCGGCGACTTCGGCGTGGCCAAGGCCAGCAAGCGCGAGGCGGCGACGCGCAGCGGCACGATGAAGGGCAAGCTCGGTTATATGAGCCCCGAGCAGGTCACCGGGCAGGACATCGACTACCGGGCCGACCTCTTCAGCGCCGGCATCATCCTCTACGAGATGCTGGCGATGAACCGGCTCTTCCACGGCAAGACCGAGCTTGAGACGCTGATGATGGTGCGCGACTGCGACATCGAATCGGCGCTCATGAAGCTGCCGGGCGGGGTCTCCGAGCCGCTCAAGGACATCCTGCGCACCGCGCTCGCCCGCGACCGCGACCAGCGGTATCAGTCGGCCACCGAGTTCCTCGATGCGCTGCTCGACCACCTCTTCAACGAGAAGCTGCGCGTCACCACCCAGGACATGGGGCGCTTCATGAAATCGGTCTTCGCCAAGGAGATCGAAGAGGAGATGGAGCGCCAGAAGGAGATCGACGGCCTCATCGAGCGCATGCCGCCGATCACCGAAGAAGAGCCGGCGCAGCCGCGGCGCGAGGCGATCAGCTATCGCCCGGCCGGGGCCTCGGTCGACGAGCAGATCGTGTGGTCGCCCTACTCGCAGTTCCGCGTGCGCGACCGCGACGGCGCCATTCACGGGCCGATGAACCTCAACACGCTCGGCGAGCGCGTGCACCGCGAGGGCCGCAGCGCGGTGCATCGCATCTCGGTCGACGGCTCGCCCTGGGTCAAGCTCGACGAGCTGCCCGGGCTGCTCGAGGTGGAGCCGCCGCCCGAGGTCTCGACCGCGCTGCCCGATTTTACGGGCAGCTTCGAGCGCCTGAGCTTCCCGCGGCTGCTCTACCGCTACGCCGCCTGCCGGGCGACGGGCCGCATGCACTTCGAGTCGGGCAGCCGCCGCAAAGAGATCTATTGGCGCCGTGGCCGGCCCGAATACGTGACCAGCAACCTGCGCAGCGAGCTGCTCGGCGAGTATCTGGTGCAGCGGCGCCTCATCGCGCGCCCGGTGCTCGACGAAGCGCTGGGCATGCTCAACGACTTCCGCGGCCGCCTCGGCGACGCCCTGCTCAGCCTCAACGCCATCAGCGCGCACGACCTGTTCAACGCGCTCGCCGAGCAGGTCAAGACCAAGCTCTTGGAGATCTTCGGCTGGACCGAGGGCTCGTACGCCTTCTTCCGCGGCGAGGCCACCACCGAGCAGATCGTGCCGCTGGAGATGAGCGCCGGCGCGCTGGTCAATGAAGGCATCCAGCGCCGCCTGACGCTCGATGACCTCAAGACGCATTTTCGCGGCCGCGAACACCTGCCGTTCGTGCGGCTGCGCCACAAGATGCTGACCCCGGCCATGCTCGCGCTGACCACCCGCCAGATTCGCGTCTGGAACGCGGTGGGCCCACGCGAGACCGTGCTGGCGCAGTTCGGGCGACTGCAATCCATCCCCGGGGTTGACGAGACCGATGTCTATCAGGTGCTCTTCTTGATGGAGCGCTTGGAGTTCGCCGCCTTTGAGGGCGAAGAAATCTGATCGCGCCCCGTCGGGCCCCGGCCCGACCGCGCCGACGACGGCGCCCCGACCTCTGACGAGGAGCGACCCATGCGGTGGAGAATCTCCCGCGCCGCCTGGCCCATCCTGGGCCTGTTCTGGCTGGGCGGCTGCAAGAACATCGAAGAAGGCCAGGCCAAGGCAGGCGCAGTCGGCGCCACCTGCGGCGCGGCCGATGACTGCACCGAGGTCGAAGACGACCCGGTCTGCCTCAAGATGCCCGGCGGCTACTGCTCGGCCGAATGCTCGGGCGGCTTCTTCGACTGCGACGACCAATCGATCTGCGAGCAGATGGGCGACCGGGCCATCTACTGCCTCGACGGCTGCCTCACCGACAACGGCAACGGCGACTGCCGCGACGAATACCGCTGCTCGGCGCGGCCCGAGGTGATCAACGCCGACGGCCGCGAGGTGGGCGTGTGCGTGCCCAAATGCGAGCAGGACGCCGACTGCGAGACCGGCCGGCGCTGCGACACCAGCTCGGGCGACTGCGTGGCGCGCGGCGAGAAGAGCACGGGCGACACCTGCAGCAACAACGGATCGTGCAACGGCGGCCTGTGCATCAAGAGCACCAACTTCCGCGGCGGCTACTGCTCGGGCCTTTGCGGCAGCCAGTTTGCCGACTGCGAGCCGGGCAGCCATTGCGTGACCCTCGAAGACAAGGCGGTCTGCCTGTCGGGGTGCAGCGGCGACAGCGATTGCCGCGGCAGCGAGGGTTATATCTGCCGCAAGGTCGCCGAGAAGGCCGACAGCAACGGCGACGCCCAGCCGGTCAAGGCCTGCGTGCCGCGCTGCCAGAGCGACCAGGAATGCGGCGATGGCAAACACTGCGACGCCGGGACCGGCCTCTGCGCCGACGGCGCGGGCGACCCGAACCCCATCGGCGCGTTCTGCGCCGGCAACGGCGACTGCCAGAGCGGCGACTGTCTGCGCGCCGACGGGTGGCTCAACGGCTACTGCACCGACGATTGCGGCGGCGGCTGCGGCGCGGGCAAGACCTGCGCCGATACGCCGGTCGGCCAGAAGTGCCTCACGAGCTGCAATGGCCCGCTCGATTGCCGGCCGGGCTATGTCTGCGGCGACAACGCCTGCCGGGCCGCCTGCCAGGGCGACGGCGACTGCGCGGGCGGCAGCGTGTGCAGCAAGTCGCGCGGCGTCTGCGTGGTGCCCAGCGAGGGCGGCACGGTCGAGCTGGTCGACCTCGGCAGCGTCTCGGTCGGCGGCGAGCTGAGCGATGACCTTGAGCTCGACGTGCCCGACGACGCGGTCGGCTTTGCGGTGCTCGCTTCGGGCGCGGGCGAGGATCTGATGGTCATCGGTGAGATGACCGACCCCGACGGCCGCAGCATCTACGACTTCCAGGACCCCTTCGGCAGCGAGGTGCGGTTCTTCCCCAGCGAAGACCAGATCACCCAGTTCGTGCCGTCGAGCCCGCGCTCGACGCCCAAGGCCGGCACCTACACCTTCAACCTCATCAAAGAGGGCGCGACCCGCAACATCAAGGTCTCGGCGTTGATCAAGAGCGCTGCCGGCGACCCCACGCGGGGCCAGGTCGATGTGAACTTCTTCTTCGCCAAGATCAGCGACCTGAACGCCGATCGGGCCCAGACCGATGGGGACTTTCAGGCCGCGGTCGACGAGATGCGCACCATCTGGGGCCGGCAGGGCGTCGATGTGGGCGACATCTCGTACTGCAACCTGTCGGGCAGCGACGCCGATCGCTACGCGGTCATCGACAGCGTCGACGGGCCCAGCAGCGAGCTGAGCCGCATGTTCAAGCTGTCGGAGAACGCGGGCGCGCTTGGCTGCGCCGCCGAGGGCGCGATCAACTTCTTCATGGTGCAGGAGATCGTGGGCGGACGCGCCGGCTATATCATCCTCGGCGTCGCCGGCGGCATCCCCGGCCCGGCGATCATCGCCGGCACCTCGCACAGCGGGGTGGCGGTCACCACCGCCGGCTTCCGCCGCAGCCCGACGCAGCTCGCGCAGACCATGGCCCATGAAGGCGGCCATTACCTCGGCCTGTTCCACACCACCGAGGCCGAGGGCACCGCGTTCGACCCGCTGCCCGACACGCCCGAGTGCGACAACAGCCGCGACCGCAACGCCGACGGCCTCGTCGACAGCGGCGAGTGCGGCAGCAGCGGGGCCGACAACCTGATGTTCTGGGCCGCCGGCGACAGCGCCGAGAAGGTCAGCGACGATCAGGGCTTCATCCTTCGCCGCAACCCGGGCATCCAGTGAGGAGGACCGACCGATGACGCGCATTCTCTGCTTGATGCTGGCGCTCGGCCTGCCCCTCGCGGCGAGCGCCCAGGTGGCCCCGGACAATGAACCGGCCGGACCTGCGCTGACCCCGCCGCCCGTTGTCCGGCCGACCGACGCCCGCGAGACGCTGCGGCGCTGGTTCCAGGGTTTTGAGTTCGTGCCCGAAGAGGCCCATTTCCGCCGCTTGGGCGATGGGCTCGCGCCCGGCCTGCTGGCGTTGGCCAACGACGAGGCCCAGCCGCTGACCATCCGCGCGCGGGCGGTCTCGTCCATGATCTACGCCGATGACGCCGCGACCGGCGCGTGGCTTGTGGCTCGGCTGAGCGACCCCGACGCGCCCAGCCTGCTGCGGCGCAAGGCGGCGTTGGCGGTCGGCGAGCGCCAGGGCGCCGCGGCGATCGACCTGCTGGCGAGCGCGCTGATCAACGCCAGCGACGACGTGCCCTTGCGCGAGGCCTGCGCGCGGGCGCTGCGCGGCCTCGGTCCGGTGGCCTACGCCGCCCGCGACGCGCTGCTCAAGTCCGAGACGGCGCCCACGGTGCGCGGCCTGCTGCTCGACGACAAGCGCATCGGCATGCCCCGATGAGGCTCGCCCTCGCTTTTGCCCTGCTCGCCTTCGCCGGAGTGGCGTTTGCCGCCGAGCCGGCGAAGCCCGAGCTGATCCCCGGCCCCCAGGGCACGGTGGTCGTCCTGCACGCCGTGCCCTGCCTCATCCGCGAGGCCGAGACCGATCCGTTGCCCTATAAGGTCACGGTGCCGGCGGACTGCGAGCGCATCAACCGCGCCACCGCCGCGGTGCGCGAGTCAGGCTTCCGCACGCTCACGCTGACCGCGGGCAAATACATCTTCCGCGTGCACAACGACGGCGTGCCCTGGCTGCTCGACTTCGACCTGCGCGGCGAGCGCGACCCGAGCCTGCCGTTCACCCAAGGCGGCACCATCGCCGCCGGCAAGGCGCTCGACTACCCCATCACCCTGGTGCCCGGCGTCTACGCCTTTCACTCGCCGCGCGACGCCAGCCCCCGCTATCGCCTGGTCGTCGAGGCCCCCGCCAAGGCGCGCTGACGACCGCGCAAAGGCCCGCGCATCGGCCGCGGTGCGATGGCAAGTTGCATCGCAATGGTGCCGTACCCGACAATTGCCGCGTTCCGTCGCCGGGGGGCACGGGCGATCGAGAGGAGAGTCCATTTGAACGGAATTCACAGGCTGTTGCTGATCGGGGTTTGTCTCGGCCTGCCCGCGGCGGCGCTGGCATTGCCCGAAGGCACGCCCCAGTTGGGGCTCAACCAGGGCCTTTTGGGCAACGCGACGATTCAGGTCTTCGCCCACCCGGGTGAGACCATCCGCGTCTGCTCCAGCGACGAGGGCTTCACCGATCCGGATGTGCAGGAAGACCTCAACGGCAACGGACAGATCGACGCCGGCGAGACCTTCCGCCTCGACCGCGGGGTCAACGGCCAGTTCGAGCGCGTGCCGCACTGCGGGCGCGCCGGCGGTGACTGCACCGGCGGCCGCGCGGTGATGCCCGCCGGCCGACAGGACGCCGAGATCGTGGTCTACCGGCCCAATCCGGCCAACTGCGCCAACGACAATGACTGCGGCGCCGGCTACACCTGCCGCAACAAGGGCAACGGCGAGCCCTACGCTGGCGCGGGGCGCTCCGCTTGTGGTCTGGCCCTGCCGGTCAACGCGGTCATCGGCTATTGCAACGCCCAGCAGCCGCCGGCCGATCGCCCGTGGCATGAGGTCGCGGTCGACGTCGAGGGCAAGTGGCAGGTCAACTTTGTCGGCGAGCCCGAGACGCTGACCACCACCGGCCGCTCGACGCGCTACTTCGAGGTCGACGTGCTCGACGCGGGCGGCGACTCGGTCAACGGCGGCCGCGTCAGCGACGACAACTGGACCATCAACGCCCACTCGTTCAGCTACGGCACCTATACCAACTTCTACGTGGTGGCCACGGTCAACCAGGGCGCGCGCATTTTTGTCATCGATTTCGAGAACATGCGCGGCTTCAACTACAGCCTGCTGGCCAACCGCACCGGGGTCAACGGCCACCCGAGCGTGAGCTGGTGCTTTGTCGGCGACCCGGACCCCATCCTCGGCCTCTGCCCCACCGATCTGGCGGGCCAGGGCCAGTTCTCGATCCCCGAGTATGACATCTACCTGACCTTCCCCGACCCGGCGCCCGCCGGCGCGCCGCGGCCAGTCATCCAGAACGTGCAGTTCAACGACGAGGTCGGCTCGGCTTCGATCAGCCCCAACGGTGACGGCCAGCAGGACCGCGGCGCGTTCACCTTCACCTCGAACGTGGCCGGCACCTACGAGGTCGTGCTCGACACCGACGGCGACGGCACGTTCAACACCGCGCTCGACCTGGTGCTGCGCGGCGAGGCCGTGGTGGGCCAGAACAGCGTGGAGTGGGACGGCCGCGACCGCGCCGGCCGGGTGGTCGCCGATGGCGAATACCTCTTCGAGATTCGCCTGATCACCGCCGAGACGCACTTCCCGATGAGCGACATCGAAGAGAACGTCGACGGCTTCATCGTCTACGAGCTCGCCGCGCCGGGCGCCGCCCAGGGCCCGCTGCGCATGTTCTGGGACGACCGCGAGGTCGCGCTCGACCGCCCGCTCATCGACGCCAACGACCGGCTGACCTCGCTGCCCGATGGCTCGGTGGTGCCCGTGGGCGGCCAGGGCAACTGGGAACGTCGCCGCTGGCGCCAGAACCAGCGCGTGCCCGTGCCCGGCCAGCAGGCGGTCGACGTGCCCATGGTCTTCGACACCTGGGTCATCGGCGACCGGGTGACCACCAACGAGGGCTCGTGCCTCACCTGTGACGCGCCGATCAACTCGGTCAACGTCGGTGGCCCCGACGATCCGGGCCTCGACCGCGACGGCGACGGCCTGCCCGACAATCTGGAGGACCTCGACGGCGACGGCGTGGTCGACCCGGGCGAGACCGATCCGAACGACCCCGACACCGACGGCGACGGCATCCTCGACGGCGTGGAAGACGCCAACCGCAACGGACAGCGCGACCCGGGCGAGACCGACCCGACCCGCGCCGACACCGACGGCGATGGTCTGGGCGACGGCGAAGAGGACGCCGACCACGACGGCCAGCTCGATGACGGCGAGACCGACCCCCGCACCCGTGACACCGACGGCGACGGCCGCGACGACGACAAGGAGCTGCGCGGCGAAGTGCGCTCCGACCCGCGCAACCCCGACACCGACGGCGACGGCCTTCTCGATGGCGAAGAAGACGCCGACAACGATGGCCGCCGCGACCCGCTGGAGTCCGACCCCAGCCTGGCCGATACCGACGGCGACGGCCTCAACGACGGCATCGAGGTCAACGGCGACAACCCGACCAGCCCGGTCGAGGCCGACACCGACGGCGACGGCCTGCCCGACGGCGTTGAAGACGCCGACCGCAACGGCCGCTTCGACGAGGGCGAGACCAACCCCAACGACGAAGACACCGACGACGATCTCATCCCCGACGGCACCGAAGACGGCAACCACGACGGCGTGCACGATCCCGACGAGACCGACCCGCTCAACCCCGACTCCGACGCTGACGGCATCCGCGACGGCGATGAGGATCGCAACCGCAACGGCGTCTTCGAGGCCGACCGCGGCGAGCTCGACCCGCTCAACCCCGACACCGACGGCGACGGCCTGCTCGACGGCGTTGAAGACGTCGACCAGGACGGCTCGTTTGACGACGGCGAGACCGATCCGCGCAACCGCGACACCGATGGTGACGGCCTCGAAGACGGCGAAGAGGATGCCAACCTCAACGGCATCTGGGGCCCCGTCGACGGCGAGACCGACCCGCGCAACCCCGACACCGACGGCGGCGGCGAATGGGACGGCTCCGAGGTGGAGGGCGGCCGCAACCCGGTCGACAACCCGGGTGACGATCTGGCGGACACCGACATGGATGGCCTGCGCGACGTTGAAGAGGACCGCAACGGCAACGGCATCGTCGACCCCGGTGAGACCGACCCGAACAACCCCGACACCGACGGCGACGGCCTGCTCGACGGCCAGGAAGACCGCAACCGTGACGGCACGGTCGACGAGAACGAGACCGACCCGCTCAGCCCCGACACCGACCAGGACGGCATCCTCGACGGCGCCGAAGACCGCGACCACGACGGCGTGGTCGACGGCGACGAGTCCGACCCGCGCGTCGCCGACACCGACGGCGATGGCATTCGCGACGGCAACGAAGACCGCAACCGCGACGGCATTCGCGACCCCGACGAGACCCACCCGAACAACCCCGACACCGACGGCGATGGCATCGGCGATGGCATCGAAGACGCCAACCGCGATGGCATCCGTCAGGCGGGCGAGCTCGACCCGCTCAACCCCGA
>JAGQJJ010000627.1 GCA_020430675.1 Myxococcales bacterium | reverse complement strand
ACGGTGTATTCGCCAGCAAGTACGCGCAGTTCGACGTCGACGACGACCGCGGGCAGGCTCGACGGCCAGCGCTCGGCGTCTTTGGCCGTGATGACCCACGCTGCGTCGCGCGGCAGCCGGCGCAGCTCGCCCGGCGCAAAACGATGATGGTCGGCCCGGGTGCAGCCTGGCAGCAGGCGCGCGCCGGCTCGGGCCAGCAGATGATGGAAGGAAGCCGGCCGGGCGATGCCGCAAATCGGCCGAACGGCCCGACCCCGAAGCCAGTCGGCGCCGAGCTGCTGCCCATCGGCCAGACGCACGCCGCGCGGCGCCAGACCGCTTTGCACGCTGGCGGCTAGCGGCGCCGGCAGGGGCGTGGCGCCGGGCTCGTCGACCCGATGCAGCCAGATGGCATCGGCGGCGGCCAGCGCACCGATCGGCGCCCGCAGCGGCCCGGCGGGTACGACGCCCCGCGGCGCGGTCGCGTCCACCGCGGCGATGGTGAGGCTGCGCGGTTGCGCCCGATCAAAGAGCCCGCCGTCGATCAGCACCGTCTCGGCGTGCGCGCAGGCGACGCGCCAGGTCGCCCGCCGCTCGGGACCGATGAAGATGCGCACATCGGCCGGCAGAGCGCGGCGCAGCGCGGCCGCTTCATCGCCAAAAGCCGCACCATCTGGCGCGTGCACTTCGGCGATCTGCCGATGTGCCGCGCGGTAGCCATGGCCCACGATCGCGACCGTGCCGCGCGCCGAAAGCCGCCGCGCCAGGTGCTCGACGATCGCCGTCTTGCCGTCCCCACCCAGCGCCAGGCCGCCGACGACCAGCGTGCGCGGCGTACCGGGCTCAACCCGCGGGAGATGCGCCGGCGTCGAGATCCGACCGGCGAGCGCCCCGAGCCCTCGCGACACCGGGCCCACATGCGGCCGCCACAGCCACTGTTGCCCCCGCCAGCGCACCCATGATTCGACCGTCATCTCTTCCTTCTTGCGGCGCGCTTCCGTGGTACACTGCCGCAGTCAAAGGCGCCATCCCCGACCGTGACTCGTTACGAAATCCACATCCCCACACCCTCCGGTGAGCCGCGCGTCGAGCGCGTGCACGGCGAGAACTGGCTCGACGCGCTGCGCCGGGGCCTGACCAGCGCCGGGCTGCCCGCGCCCACCCGCAACCTCGCGTTTGCGATC
Organism: Myxococcales bacterium; assembly: GCA_020430675.1. The sequence goes on along the minus strand of JAGQJJ010000627.1, from coordinate 2,359 downwards.
GGCGAAGATCAATCGGTCAGCATCACCGACGGCGACACCGGGCAGGTCTATCGGGTCGTGCCGGTCGTCGAAGCGCCCGTCGGCGGCAGCAGCAAGGCGGGCGGGGCCGAGGCCCCGGTCGAAGACATCGTCGAGGATCCCTTCGCCGACGACGACGTGGGCACCGCGCGGCCCATGGCCGCGCTGCCCGCCAACCGGCCCTCGTTTCAGAAGCCCGCGGGTCGCCGCATCTCGGCGATGGCGTGGGGCCCGTATCGCCAGGCCCCGGGCACGCATACCGCCAGCGATCCGCCCGGGCGCGCGGCCTCGCTTGAGACCATCGAGCCCGCCCGCGTTTCGCCGGTGGCGCCGACGTCGAGCGGCCCTTTGCCCGCGCCCGGTGTGCCACCCGATGCCCTGACCGCCGCGCTCGACGAGCTGGGCGGCCTCGGTGACGACGTGGTCGGCGCGGCGGCCTATACGCTCGAACATCTGCTCGATCGCGTGCCCAGCGCGGCCGGTGCGGTGCTGTTGATCGACCCCCGCGCGCGCTGCCTGTACGTGGCCGCCGCTCGCGGCGACGGCGCCGACGCTCGCGTCTCGTTGCAGATCCCGCTCGACGCGCCGCCCTATGGTCGCTGCCTGCGGTCGCGTCGCTCGCTCAATCTGGTCGATCCGCTCAACGACGAACGGTTCGCGCCCACGCTCGCCGACCGCGTGCACACCGACCTCAAGTCCTGGCTGTGCGTGCCGGTGGTCTCGGGGCGCAAGACGTTTGGGGTGATCGAGCTGGCCAATCGAGTCGACGCGGCGCGCTTCACCGACGACGAAGAGACCGTGATGCGCCGCGCGGCCCGCCGTTTTGCCGCTCATCTGGCCCGGGTGGCCTGACGCTCGGCACGCCCAAGTCCGAACGGCTCAGGTCTCGAAAAACGTCCGCAACGCCCGGCTGCGATGCGTCTGCCGCAGCTTGCGAATGGCCTGCGCTTCGATCTGGCGGATGCGCTCGCGGGTCAGGTCAAAAACCTGACCGACCTCTTCGAGCGTGTGGTCGCTGCGCACCCCGATGCCGAAGCGCAGCCGCAGCACCTTGGCCTCGCGCGGCGACAGCGTATCGAGCACCCGCCCGGTCTCTTCGCTCATCAGCGAGCGCGTTGTCGTGTCATCGGGCGAGGTCACGCTGACGTCTTCGATGAAGTCGCCCAGCTGGCTGTCATCATCGCCCACCGGCGTTTCGAGCGAGACCGGCGAGCGGCTGATCTTGAGCGCCCGCCGCACCTGATCGGGCGTCATCTCCAGGCGGTTGGCGATCTCTTCCGGCGTCGCCTCGCGCTCCAGCTCCTGCTCCATCTGCCGCGCCACGCGGGTGATCTTGTTGATCGTCTCGATGAGGTGCACGGGGATGCGGATGGTGCGCGCCTGGTCGGCGATGGCCCGGGTGATGGCCTGCCGAATCCACCACGTCGCGTAGGTGCTGAACTTGTGCCCGCGCTGGTACTCGAACTTGTCGACCGCGCGCATCAGGCCGATGTTGCCCTCCTGGATCAAATCCAGGAAGTGCAGCCCGTGGTTCAGGTAGCGCTTGGCGATGCTGACCACGAGGCGCAGGTTGGCGAGGATCATCTCGCTCTTGGCCCGCTCGAGCCCGCGCGAGTTGCGCTGGATGTCGATCACGATCTCGTGCAGCTCGGTATAGGGCATGCCCGCCCGCGCCTCGAGATCGGCGATGCGTTTATGCGCCTTCTGCGCGCTGCGGGTCAGCTCATCCCACTGCGCCTGATCGAGCCCGCTGTCGGGGTTGGGCGCCGCGCCCTTGATCAGCTTGCGCGCGGGAATGCCCGCCATCAGCTCGCACTCGGCGAGGAACTTCGTCCACTCGCGCATCTCGTCGCGCGTCGCCTTGAGCTGGTCGGCGATGTCCATGATCACGTTCCAGCTCACGCGCATGCGGCTGATCAGGTCGCGCAGCTCGCCGTCGTAGTCGCGGTTCTTGCGCCGCAGCGTCTTGGTCACGCGCCGCGCGCTGCGCATGCGGGCGCGGGCGATGGCCTTCATGTCGACGGCGATCGACTCGACGCGCTCGATGCCGGCGAGCCCGGTCTGCGTGTCGGGCTCTTGATTCGAGCTGCCATCGAGGATTTCGCGCAGGCTGCGCAGGCCCTTGCGGACCTGGCGGGGCAGATCGATGAATGCGTTGATGCCCGCCTGGGTGGAGAGAATGCCGGCCAGCACGCCTTCGCGCCCCGATTCGATGCGCTTGGCGATCTCGACCTCCTGCTCGCGGGTCAAGAGGTCGACGCAGCCGATCTTCGACAGGTACATGCGCACGCTGTCGAGCTCGCCGGCGTCGGGTTCTCGATCACGACGGGTGCGCGTGGTG
>JAGQJJ010000626.1 GCA_020430675.1 Myxococcales bacterium | reverse complement strand
GGGCAGCTCGTAGGTGAAGCGGAACGGCGCCTGGCCGCGCGTCTGCACGACCTGACCGTTGACCACCAGGTCGACCTCGACCCGCACGTCGTCGCGCGCGTCGGCTTCGAGCACCACCGAAGTGCCTTCGATGACCTGCTCGCCGTCGGCCGGCGCGCGCACGATGTTGATCGTGGGCGGCTGGTCGGGCAGCACGCGGATCGGGCGGCTGGCCTCGGCGGCGTTGCCGGCGCGGTCGATGGCGCGCGCGGTGACCACGACCTCGTCGCCCGCGTCGGCGGCGTCGGCGGCCAGCGTCAGGTTGACCGAGTACGGGAACGACTCATCGGTGGCGGCGACCACGCCGTCGAGCAGGAACTCGACCCGGGCCACGCCGATGTCGTCGTTGGCGTCCGCGCGGGCGGCAAAGGTGGTGCCCTCGATGAACGCCGCGCCGCCGAAGGGCTGGAGCAGCTGCACGTTGGGCGGCACCTGGTCGTCGCGCACGGTGATCGAGACCGGGTCGCTGGTCGTGCGGTTGGGGCCGTTGTCGACCGCGACCGCGGTGATGACGTACTGCCGGTCACCATCGCCCTGCGGGGGCTGCCAGACGACCTGGTAGGGCGCCGAGCCATCGGTGCCGATGACCTCGCCGTCGACCAGGAACTCGACGCGGCGCAGGCCGTAGTCGTCCTGGGCGGCGGCGGCGATGACCACGCTGGCGCCTTCGAGGTACTGCGCGCCGTCGAGCGGGGCGGTGAGCGCGACCGTCGGGGCGTCGTCGTTGGGCACCTCGACCGGCAACAGCACCGTCTCGCGATGGTTCTCCACCGCGCCGGGGGTGTCGACGATGATGTTGCCGTTCTGGGGGTGGAAGACGCGCACCACGAAGTTGCCGCGGGGCACGCCGCCGATGGTCAGGCGGCCGAGCGCGTCGGTGCGGCCGGCGCCCTGGAAGAAGTTGCCGACCGGATCCCGGCGCACATGCACCGCCGCGTCGGCGACCGGGCGACCGTCGGGATAGGTCGCGGTGAGGCGAATCTCGCCGATGGGGATGAGGCCGATGTCCTGCTGGACGGTGATGCCCTCGACGAGCTGCACGTTGACCTCGGACCACACGCCCGAAGTCGGCTCCTGAGCGCGCACGGCGTACGCCTCGACCGGGGCGTCGAGGAAGGTGTACCGGCCGCCGGTGTCGGTGCGCTGGCTGCGCTGGAAGCCGTTGCGGCGCATCTCGGTCAGCACGTTGATCGCCTCGTTGCCGCCGCCGTCGTGCACGATGCCCGAGGCCCCACCGGTGGGCACGATGGTGATCAGCACCGGCGTCGTCTCGCTGGCGACCACATTGGCCAGCGCGGTGCCGGTCAGCGCGGTGCCGCCAGGCACGGGCAGCGTGGCGGTCAGCGAGTAGTTGCCCGGGCGCAGGCCGCCGAAGCTGAAGCGGCCGTCCTCGGCGATGGGCGTGGTGGTATTGAGCCCGTCGCCGGTGATGCGCACGGTGCCGGTGCTGACCACGTCGCCGTTGGGGCGCCGCACCTCGCCGCCGATGAGACCGGTGCCGCGGAAGTAGATATGCGCGACCGCGTCGCCCTCATCGGGCCAGTCGCCGCCCGCATTGTCGGAGGCCGCGCCGGTGACCGGGTGCGTGGCCCAGACGTCGAAGCCGTCGGTCGGGATGGGCACGCTGTCGCCGTTATTGCCGAGGCGCCCACCGTAGGCGTAGGTCCCCTGCCCGTTTGCGCGCACGCCAAAGGTCCGACCGAAGAGCAGGTTCCGGCTGCGGAACGAGACGTTGGCCGAGCCAACGCGGGTGACCTCATCCGACTCGTAGACCTCGCCGCTCAGATTGCCGGTGAGCGGAGGCAGCGGGTCGATGCCCTGCCCGGCTTCGAGGTCGAAGTTGAGCATGGTGTCGATCTCGCTCTCCGAGAGGCCGAAGATGGCCTCCGCGGGCGACGAGGCGAGGCGCTCGGCGGCGGCGCGCGCGCCGAGGCGGTTGATCTGCTGCACCGCGAAGTGCATCAGCGTGACCGCCTGGCCCGGCTGGATGACCACCTCCTGCCACGTCGTCTCGAGCGCGCCCCAGTCGCCGCCGAGGGCAAAGGCAGCGTTGTCGACGCGCTTGATCACATCGCCCTGGCCATCAAAGACGGCGGCCACGGTGGGCAGCGTGGTCGAGAGGAACGGGTCGGCGTCTTCATCGTCGTCGACGGTCACCCACAGATCGCGCTCCTGGGCGCCGATGAACACGGTGTTGTCGCCGCTGGACGTGGCGATGACGCGCGGCGGCTCCTGGAAGCGGAAGCCATTGCGGGTGCGCTGGATGCTGCGGAAGCCGGTGCGCACCTCGACGTCGACCACAACCACCTGGTCGGTGGTATTGCGCAGCACTTCGAGGTAGCGCGCAAAATAACCGTCGCGGGGCACGTAGATCTTGCGCGTCACGACGAGGCCATCGGGGCCGTCGCCCGAGAGCGCGATCTGGCGACCTTCCAGCTCAAAACGCCCGCCGCGGCTCTCGAAGGGCAGACGCTGACCGTCGCTGCCGCGCAGCGTGAGGCGGAAGCCGCCGCGGTCGCCCGCGTTGTCGCCCTGGAAGACCGAGGCGGTGCCGTCGCGGATCGAACCGTCGTTCTGCACCGCAAACGCGGTGTTGTTGGCGTCGTAAAGGCGCGTGACCGTGGTGATGCCGCTGCCCGGCGGCGCGACGGGGATCTCATCGGCGACCGTGTGCACGTCGATGACCACGATCTCGCCGTCGAAGCTGACCCGGCCGTTGGCGCTGCCGGCGAGGCGGCGGGCGCGGTCGTTGGCGGTGACGCGGAAGGTGCCTTCGGGGATGCCCTCGACGGCAAACGAGCCCTCGGCGTCGGTGACCGCCTGCAGCGTGGGCATGCCCGGCACGTCGCTGTCGACCGAGACGGCGATGGCGCCGACCGGCACGCCGTCAGGATCGAAGACGGTGCCGGCGACGGTGCCGGTGCCGCTCAGGGTCAGGTCGCGGGTGACGGTCTCGCCGTGCGCGCCGAGCGCGACGCCGTCGGCGGTGGCGCGCAGCGTGCCGCGGCCATCGTAGGCTTCAAGGCGGTACGGGCCGGCGGCGACGGGCAGCAGGTTGAAGCGGAAGCGGCCCTCGATGTCGGTCGCGGCCTCGCGGCCGGTGGGCTGCACCCGCACGCGGATGTTGCGCACCGGCGTGGCGCCGTCGGGCGCAAGCACCCGGCCGGTGATGTTGCCGGCCGATTCGAGGTGCACGGTGACCTCGACCGTCTCGCCGGCAAGCACGCTGGAGCGCACGTTGCCGGTCAGGCCGGTGCTGTTCTCGACCGCGGTCACGTCGAAGCCGCCAGCGAGCACCGGGTCGAAGCGGTAGCGGCCGGCGTCGTCGGTGACGCCTTCGAGCCGCTGCGTGAAGGCCGAGCGGCTGTTGAAGACGACCTGCGCGCGCCGTACGGGCACGCCGCCGGCGTCGAGCACCACCACGTCGACGGTGCCGAGGCCGGTCATCAGCACATCGGCGACCACGTCCTGATCGGGTTCCACCAGC
>JAGQJJ010000625.1 GCA_020430675.1 Myxococcales bacterium | reverse complement strand
CGTGCCGGGCAGCCACTCGTCCTCGTCTTCGGCGCGCCGCAGCCCTTCGGCGAGGCCGTCGAGGATGATCCACAGCCCTTCGACCGGCGAGCCCACCCCGGTGAGCGTCGTGCCCGGCGGCACGGTGATCTGCTGCGCCATCGCCCCCAACGCCGCGCGGGCCGCGGGGCTGCACAGCTCAAGGATGGGCGGGTGCGCAGACACCGGCGCATCCTAGCCGCCGCGCGGGTGGGCGGCTATTTCACCGCAGGCGGCGGGGTCAGCCCGGCGTCGTGGCCGAATGTGGACTCGGAGCGCACGCACGGCAGGCGGCGGTGTCGGTCTGCGCATGAACGGCCGGGGGGGCGCTCCTGTTGGGTACCCTCAGCTACGCCGCCCGCGTGCTCGCCTGACACCGCGTCGCCTGTCGAAGTGGCGTGGGCTCCCATCCGCTTGGTCGGCGTGATTGGCACACTCTGGTCTGTTGAGGAGCCGGCCACCGTTTCGTGTCATCTGACAGGTGACGCCGTTGCGGAAATCGATTTCCGCCTTTGAGGCTGATCGCTGCGAGCCGATCGCGCTCGGCGCACATCCGATCGCGCGCGGGCCGATGTTGCGGAGCTCGTCCACCAACACGCACCGGATCCGCTTGCCCGCACCGGCGATGATTCGAAGGGATGCCTCTTGACACGCAGCCAACTTGGCACGGTTGCACGCAGAGGTGGCCCATTCATGCCACTCATCGGTCCACATGTCACAGTTGAGTGTGTGTTCGACCATGCCGACGGCATGCAGGTCGGGCAGATATCGTCCACGCCCTCAAACCAAAGGCTCCGCAGTTCGCTGTTTGTGGGACACGCCAATTGTTCAAGCAATGCCATCTCGTCCCAGCGAACCAGTTCAAGAAGGGAGTGGTCTCGCCTGCACTCGGTCATCAATTGCGATCACCGCTCGACGCCACCGCGCGCCTGCGCGCGTTTGGCGACCGCCTTCCTGGGCCGCCCCTTCGTCAAATTCAGTCGGAGCGCGACGACAACGGTTCGCAAGGTCGGGAAGGTCTGGCAGGCACGGTCGATGGAGCGCCGTATTTGCTGGGTGCGGCTCTGATCAAGATTCCCATCGAACCACTTTGCCTGAAAGCCGACAACCGTGTTGTCCTGAAGCCTTCCGTTCACGGGGAAATGTCGCCGAAACGGGCCGCTGCGTCGTGGAGTCCGCCGGGCGACAAAGCTTCGACAACACCGCCCGGCCTTCCTGGAGCGGCATTGACAAGCCCGGGTGGGCTTTGTCATCGTCGCGATCGAGTGATGAACAGCCTGCCGCGGGGGGGGCCGATGCCTCGAACGTTCACGATGAGCGAGCTGACCGGCGAGCGCGCGGCCTCGCGAGGGGCGGGCGCCGGCGCTGCGCGCGAGGCCGCTTCGGCTCCGCGCGTTGGCAATCAGGCGGCGGGGCGGCTCTTGGATGGCCACACCGCGCGCGATTTGGCGCTGGCCGGCCTGAGCGGCGGGCGCGCGCTTCCGCATGTCGACCACCTGCAGCCGCTTTTCGGGCGCTATGCCCTCGATGGCATCCGCAGCCATGAAGGTCCGTCGACGCGCGCGGCCGCGGCGCGTTTGGGCGCGACCGGGTTTGCGCTGGGCGAGGATGTGGGCTTCACGCGCCCGCCGACGCTGGTGGAGGCGGCGCACGAGGCGACGCATGTGGTGGCGCAGCGGGCACGGGTCATGCCGTCGGACGGGCTCGGTCGCTCGGGGGACCGCTTCGAGAAGCTCGCCGAGTCGGTCGCCGACCGCGCGGGGCGTGGTCTCTCGGTGGAGCGCGTGCTCGACGGCGCGGTGGGTCGCGGGGGGGAGCGCCCGCAGCCCGGCGCGCAGCCGGCGGCGGTGCAGCTCATGATCGGCGATGGCGCCGAGGTGGGCGATCGCGTCCGTGACTCGGAGGGCACGACTTATGTCATCGAGGCGGTGCGCATCGAGGAGGATGGGGCGCGGGTTTATGAGTTGGGGCACCCCGCCTTCATGAGCAGCGCCACGCTGAGCGTGCGCGCCGACGAGGACGGGTGGGCGCTGGGCGTCGCGATGCGCGCCGAGCCCGAGGCCAAGTTCAAGAAGCCGAGCTTCTGGAAACGCGCGACCGGCAAGATTCGCGAGAAGAAGGAGGCCTACGACCGGCGCAAGGCCAAAGGCGCGCACGCTTATGGCGAAGTGACGGGCGAAGAATACGACGACGAAGAAGACTTTGCGGCCGAAGATGCCATCAGCCATTCCCGCTCGATGTTCGCCCATGTCGCATCGGCGGGTTTTGGCGCCGACGCCCCCAAGAAAAAAGGAAAGCGGGCCAAGGTCACCAAGGCCCTCGACACGGCCTCGACGGTGAGCCAGGTCGGCCTCGACCGCGTGGTCGATCGCATCGTCGAGGGCACCGTCGAGAGCGCGGCCGCCGACATCACCCGACGCCTGCCTCGGGGCAAGGCGGCCATGTTCGAAATCAAGTGCGGCCAGCTCTGCGGTGTTCTCAGCTCGGTCATTCAGACCGTGGTGCCCGTGGTGGGCGGCGCGTTGTCCGCGCCAGCGACGGCCGCGTCGAGCACGCTCGAGAGCCATGGTGAGGGGCTCGACCTCAAGCGCTCGGCCGGCAAGGGCGCGCTGACCGCGGGCAAGGACGCGGTGATCGAAGCGGTGCCCGGCTACGGCAACGTCGTCGGTTTCCTGCATCTTTGTCAGGACTTGGACAAGCTCTTCTCGTGGGATTCGGGCCCGACCAAGGTAGAGACCGTCAAGGCGCTGCAGGGGCAACGGGAAGCGCTGCTCGCGATCGTGGGCGAGCTGGAGGCGGAAGGCATCGACGTGCGCGCGAACCTGCCGCAGCTCTCTCGCGCGCTGGCGACGGTCGAGCACTATCTGGAGTATTACCAAGCCAAGCTGCGGCGGCAGCAGGCCAAGGGCAAGGCGCGCTTGCTCAAGCATGGCGACCTGGCGCTCGATTCCTGATCGCGCCGGGTCGCGGCGCGGCAGCCCGCGCAACGCGGGGGGCGCTGGGGCATCCAATGCGCGGTCCAGACGCGCTGGAGGTGCCCCGTGACCCGCCCTGAAGCCGAGCCCCCGCATGTGGTCATCGTCGGCGGCGGTTTTGGCGGGCTGAGCGCGGCCAAGGCGCTGGCGCGGGCGCCGGTGCGGGTGACGCTGGTCGATCGGCAGAACCATCATCTGTTTCAGCCGCTGCTCTACCAGGTGGCGACGGCGGGGCTGTCACCAGCGAACATCGCAGCGCCGATTCGGGGGGTGCTCAACCGGCAGCGCAACGCCGATGTGGTGCTGGGCGAGGTGACGGCCATCGACCTCGACGGGCGCACGCTGACGGTGCGCGATGAGGGCGAGCATGCCATCGCGTATGACCATCTGGTGCTTGCGGTGGGGGCCTGCACTTCGTACTTCGGGCACGATGACTGGCAGCGGCACGCGCCGGGGCTCAAGAGCCTCGATGAAGCGGTTGAGCTACGGCGGCGCATTCTGCTGGCCTTTGAGGCGGCCGAGCGCACGCGCGA
>JAGQJJ010000624.1 GCA_020430675.1 Myxococcales bacterium | reverse complement strand
ATTTTTCATGAGAACGTCAGCATGCCGGCTGGTCTGGTGTGGTTGGTGTTCGAATGCGTGCTCTTCCGATCGCAAGACGCTGCTGGCCCAGGTCATGGCCGAGGCCAGCGGGCGCGGGTGCGCATCCTGGCGGCGACCAACGGCGATCTGGCAGCGGCGATGAAGGCCGGCAAGTTTCGCCAGGACCTCTACTACCGTCTCGCCGCGGTGACGCTCCGGCTGCCGGCGCTGCGCGAGCGGCGCGAAGACGTGCCCAGCCTGGCTGAAGCGTGGCTGCGCCGGCGCGATCCCACCCGCGCGTGGGCGTTGTCCCAGCCGTTGCGGCGGCTGCTGCTCTCACCCGCGCTCGATTGGCCGGGCAATATTCGCCAGCTCGAAGCGGTGATCCAGCGGGCTCGTGACCGCGCGCTGGCCGAGGCGCGAGACGCGGGCGTTCTGGATGCGACGCATGTCGATCCGGTCGACCTGGGGGTCGAGTCGCTACAAGTGCCTGATCCACAAACAGTTCTCGCGTCGAGCGACCGCCCGCTGCTCACCGGCTTTCAGATCGAAAACGCCCAGCTGGCCGACACCTGGCGTCGGCTCGATGCCGAGCGCGCCGCGCTGGCGGACGTGGAGCGTCGCGTGATTCAGCAGGCATTGGCCGCCCATGACGGCGTGGTCGCCCGCGCCGCCCGTGCGCTGGGCATCCCGCGCACCAGCCTCGCGAGCCGCATCGCCCGCCTCGACGACGGGGATTGAGCGTCTTCAGCCGGTCGCGTCGGTGGCCTCGTCCTGGGCGAGCTTCGCCAGCAGGCGGTCGCCGGTGGTGGTCAGCTCGTCGAGCAAAAAGCGGGTGCGCGGTTCGGCGCGTTCCAGCCAACGTTCGAGCACCTCGCGGCGATCGGCGTGCCGGCGTGCCTGGGCCCAGAGCGCGCGGGCGATCGCCGCGTCGCACAGGATGCGCGTCAGCCGCTCGGCGTGCAGCATGGCAAACGCAAAGTCGCGCTTTGGATCCCAGTTTTCGAGGAACTGCTTGGGCCACCGCGTGATCGGCAGCCCGCCGAGCGCGCGCAGCTTGTCGACCGCGGTGCGCTGCATCAGGTGCTGCTGCGCCGAGAGCGCCTGGCCTTCGAGCCGCGCGACGCGGCGCTCCAGCGGGTCGCGGGCCGACAGGCTGCGCCAGCGCACGCGGCCGACGCGGGCCACAAACGCCTGCGGGTTCTTCACGATGGCGCCCAGCGCGTCTTTCATCGCCATCAGCGATTGAATCTGGCTGGTGCCCTCGTAGATCGGCAGCACCATCGCGTCGCGCAGCAGCTTCTCGGCGCCGTACTCGGTCGTGTAGCCCACGCCGCCGTGGATCTGCACGCAGCGCTGGGCCATCTCGACCGCCTTCTCGGCGCCGAAATACTTGATGAGCGGCGTCACCGCGCGCGCCCGGGCCGCGTGCTTGCGATGCAGCGCGTCGTATTGCGCGTGCTCGGCGCTGCCCGGCGCAAAGAGGTGGTCGCGCGCCATCTTGTAGCGCTGGCCCAGCTCTTCATTGCAGGCGGCGTCGACGCACAGCGCGCGCAGGCCCTGAATGTCGGTCTGCATCTCATCGAGCGCGTCGGCGATCAGCTCATGGCGATCGATCGTCTTGCCCATGCTCGGCCGCTGCTCGGCGTAATCCCGAGCGAGCCGGGTCGCGGCCTCCATCAGCCCGATCGATTCGAAGCCGACCCCGATCCGCGCGTTGTTCATCAGGAACAACATCTGCTTGAAGCCTTCGCCGCGCTTGCCGAGCAGCTCGCCCGGCGTGCGGTCGAAGACCACGCCCACGGTCGGCGAAGCGTGGTGGCCCATCTTCTCTTCGACCCGCGAGAGCGTCGCGTACCGAACGCGCTTGCCCTTCTTCGGATCGTCGTAGGCCTTCACCAAGAACATCGACAGCCCGGCCAGCCCGGCGCCCGGCGGCGCGTCGGCCGGCGGCGTGGGCTCGGTGCGCGCGATGACAAAGTGGTATTTGCCGTGGCCCGAGGTGATGAAGATCTTCTCGCCGGTCAGCCGCCAGACGCCGTCTTCGCCCAGCTCGGCCCGCGTCCGCAGGGCGCCCAGGTCGCTGCCGGCGTGCGGCTCGGTGAGGTCCATGCTGCCCCACGCCTTGCCAGCGGCGATCTCGGCGATCATGTCGCCGAACCGCGTCTCGATGACCTGGCCGGTCTCGGGGTCGATCTTTGTGGTGCCTTCGTAGATCGAATAGGCCAGCGCGGCCATGGCCATGCCGCCGTGGAAGCCGTAATGGGCGCCGACCGAGACGTCGGCTCGCCCGAAAAGCTCAAGCAGCAGCTGGTAGAGCACGATCGGCGCGTTGAGCCCGCCCAGCTCGCGCGGCAGCGTCAGGCCGTACAGGTCGAGGGCGCCGAGCTTCTTGAAGATGCGCGCCAGCGTCTTGGGGAAGACCGCCTCGCCGTCGACAAACTCGATGCCCTCGCGGTCGAGCTTCGCCGCGTGGGGCGCGATCTCGTCGGCCACGAACGCGCCGAGCGTCTCGGCGACCTCGCGGTAGAACTGCACGGCCTCTTCGGTGGTGGCGAAGGTGTCGGTGTTGCGCAGCTCGACGCCTTCGACCAGCGGGCCCCAGTCGATGCCGCGGTCGAAGTAGTACTGCAGGTCTTCGTTGTCTTTGAAGAAGTTGGCCATGGCGGGCTCCGGCGTTCGGTTCGTCCCGTTTTACTCGTCACGGCGGGCTTTTGCAGGCCCTTTTCCACCGGGTAGAATCCGCGGCGACTTCGACCCGGCCCCGAGGTGAACATGCCGCTTGGCGATCTGCTCCGCATCCAACCCAACCGTGAATCGCTGATCTCGCTCTGGCAGCAGGCCAATCGGCTGCCCGGCGGAAAGGCGATCTTCAGCAAGCTCGCCGCCCAGATGGCGCCCTATACCGCGACCATCGGCGCGCGCATCGAACACCTCGAACCGGGCCATGCCCGCACCTCGATGGCCGACCGGCGCGCCGTGCGCAACCACCTCAACTGCGTGCATGCCCTGGCGCTGGCCAACCTGGCCGAAGAGACCAGCGGCCTCGCCATGCTGTCGGGTCTGCCGAGCGGGCTGCGCGGCATCATCTACCGCTTCGAGATCGACTATCTGGTCAAGGCCCGCGGCACCATCTACGGCGAGGCGCACGCGCCCGAGGTGCCGGAAGAGGACGGGGCGGGGGACTACGGCGTCGACGTGGCGCTGCGCGATGAAGCGGGCACGGTGGTCTGCCGCGCCCGCTTCTTCTGGCGCATCGGCTACGGACGCGCCGGCGCCGGCTCGCAGCGGGCGCAGGCGGCGTCGCAGCGCTGATCGCCTTCGCAGCGGTCGAGGCACAGGCCGTTGACCATGCCGCATCGCGGCGCCACGCATTGCGTGCAGGTCACGTCGCACACCGAGCCGTTGGGGCACTCGTCGACGCACTGGCCCACGCCGTCGCGGTGGCAGGGCGGGGTGATCGGCTCGCAAGCGTTGCAATCGTCATTGCAGCGCTGGCCGTCAGGGCAGTCGTCGCGGCAGCTGTTGTTG
>JAGQJJ010000623.1 GCA_020430675.1 Myxococcales bacterium | reverse complement strand
CATGATGCAGCTCGACTGGCACCTGACGCTCTGGTGCGCCGCGCCGCTGGTCGTCGCCGCGGTGGTGCTGCGCTTTGCGGTGGTGCGCATGTTCACGCTTTGGGGCGCCTCGGCGGTGCAGACGGCGCGGCTCAGCGAGCGCATCCTGGAGAATTACGCCGGGGTGCATGTGGTCCAGGCGTTTGGCGCGCTGCCCGGGGCGCAGGCGCGCTTCGATCGCGAGAACCAGCATCTGCTCGATCTGAACGTGCGCGTGCTGGCCATTCGCACCTGGCTGATGCCCATCGTGGGCGTGGTCGGCAAGCTGTGCGTGGTCATCGTGCTGTACGTGGGCGGCCTGAAGGTGATCAACGCGACCGATGACTTCACGCTGGGGCAGCTCGCGGCCTTCGTGGCCTATGTGAACATTCTGGTCAGCGGCATGATGAGCTTCGGCTTCCTGATCGGCGCCGTGCAGCGCGGGTATGTGGGCCTCAGCCGCATCTATGAGCTGATCGACGCGCCCATCGAGCGCGACGCGGCGCAAGGCGCGCTGCCCGAGCCGGCCAAGGCGGGGCATGGGCTGGTGGTGCGCGGTCTCGACTTCACCCACGCCGGCGCCGAGCGGCCGGCGCTGTCGGGGCTCGACTTCGACGTGCGCCCCGGCGAGCGGCTGGGCGTCTTCGGGCTGACCGGCAGCGGCAAGAGCACGCTGCTCGGGCTGCTCGCCCGCGTCTACGATCCGCCGCGCGGCGCGGTGAAGCTCTCGGGCGTCGACGTGCTCGACATCCCCATTCGCGATTACCGGAAGGCGGTGGCCTGCGTGGGCCAGGAGCCCTTCCTGTTCAGCCGCAGCATCCGCGAGAACATCGCGCTGGCGGTGGCGCCCGAGGACATCGATGAGGCGCGTCTGAGCGCGGCGGTGGAAGACGCGGCGCTGGCGGTTGACGTCGAGTCGCTGCCCGAGGGGCTCAACACCGTGGTCGGCGAGCGCGGCGTGACGCTCTCGGGCGGGCAGCGGCAGCGCACGGCGCTGGCGCGGGCGTGGTACCGCGACTTCGACCTGCTGCTGCTCGACGATGTGATGAGCGCGGTGGACCACGCGACCGAGAAGCGCCTGATCGACGCGCTGTACCGCCGCACGGTGGGGCGCACGACGATGATCGTCTCGCATCGCGTCAGCGTGCTGACCCGCGCCGATCGGGTGCTGGTGCTCGACGAAGGCAAGCTGGTCGATCAAGGCACCCACGAGGAGCTGCTGCGGCGCGAGGGGCCCTATTCGCGGGCGTGGCAGTTGCAGCGCGCCGCCGAGCGCCTCAACGCCGACGCGCCGGAGGTGGCCCATGGCTGAAGGCGCGCGCAAGACCGACTGGCAGCTCGTCCGTGGGGTCTGGCCCTATCTTCTGCGACACAAGGGCTGGCTGTGGATCATCGCCCTGGCCACGCCGCTTGGCGTGCTGGCCGAGCTGGCTCAGCCGGTGCTGCTCAAGGAGGCCATCGACGGCTATATCGCCCACGGCGATGTGGGCGGGCTGGCCCGGGTGACCGGCCTGTTCATCGCGGTGGTCGTCGGCGGCTTTCTCATCCAGAACGTGGGCCTGTTCGGCTTGCAGATGGTCGGCCTGCGCACCCTGGCGGCGCTGCGGCATGACCTGTTCCGCCACGTCATGGGCCAACGCGCCCGCTTCTTCGATCAGCGCACGACGGGCGACCTGATGACGCGCACCACGACCGACGTCGAGGCCATCTACGAGAGCCTGGCCTGGGGCGCGGTGGGGCTGATCACCGACGGGCTGTTCATCCTGGGCACGCTGATCGTGATGCTGACGCTCGACTGGCAGTTGACGCTGGTGGCGTTTGCCATCGGGCCGGTGATCGTCTGGGTGGTCAATCTGTGCCGCCGCCGGCTGCGCACGCTGTTCGGCGAGATTCGGCGATCGCTGAGCGTGCTCAACGGCTATTTCACCGAGCAGATCAACGGCATGCAGGTGGTGCAGCTGTATGGCGCCGAGCCGCGGGCCCGCGAGGAGTTCCGCCGGCAGGCCTATAACTACGCAAACACCTACCGCAAAGCGAACTGGTGGGACGCGGGCCTGTACGCGGTGATGGATGGCATGAGCGCGCTGGCCATCGGCGTGATGCTGGCGTTTGGCGCGTGGCAGTTCGGGCTGGGCACGCGCGGCATCACGCTCGGTCTGCTGGTGGCGTTCATCGATTATCTGGCCAAGGTCTTTGTGCCCATCCGCGAGTTCTCGGGCCGCCTCGCCATGTTGCAGAGCGCCATCGCCGCGCTGGAGCGCGTGATGGGCCTGCTGGAGAGCAACGAGCGCATCGAGCCCGGCGTGCTGCCGCTGCCCGAGGTCGAGGGCCGTATCGAGTTTCGCGGCGTCGACTTCGCGTATGGTCCCGAGCGCCCGAAGGTGCTGCACGACGTGAACTTCACGGTGCAGCCGGGCGAGGCGGTGGCCATCGTGGGCGCGACGGGCTCGGGCAAGACCACGATCGGCAAGCTGCTGACGCGCATGTACGACGGCTACGAGGGCAGCATCCGCCTCGACGGCCGCGAGCTGCGCGAAGTACAGCTCGACGACGTGCGCCGCGGGGTGACGGTGGTGCATCAGGATCCGTACCTGTTCGACGGCACCGTCGCGGAGAACATCTCGCTGTGGGAGGAAGGCATCGACCGCGCCCGGGTGGAAGAGGCGGCGCGGCTGGCGCGGGCCGACTCGTTTGTGGGCCACTTCGCCGATGGCTACGACCACCCCATCACCGAGCGCGGCGGCAACCTTTCGGTGGGCCAGAAGCAGCTCCTCAGCATCGCCCGCGCCCTGGCGCGGCCGGCGCCGATCGTCATCCTCGACGAAGCCACCGCCAGCGTCGACTCGCTGACCGAGCGGCTGATCGACGAGGCGGTCGAAGAGCTGCTGGCGCGGCGCACGGTGCTGGTCATCGCGCACCGGTTGTCGACCATCACCAAAGCCGACCGCATTCTGGTGCTGCACCACGGCCGGCTGGTCGAGCAGGGCACCCACGAAGAGCTGTTGGCGCTGGGCGGGCGCTACAAGCTGCTGGTCGAGACCGGCTTCGCGCTCTGACCGCGACTGTCACGCGGGGCGGCGCTGCTGCCACCCTTGTCGTTGATTTTTGGGTGCGCCAGCATCAATACTGCCATCGTGGATTGCGCTACTGACACGCGAGCCAGGCTTCGCGGGTCTCGGCGGCTTGATAGCAGGTGAGCACGCGGGCGGGGGTGCCGGCGGCGCAGCGGGCGATCCAATCGGCGCGAGCGGTGGCCGCGTCGCGCTTCATGGCGGCGGGCGCGTCGGCCAGCCCATGCCCGACTGGCTTCCTGCGGCCACTCGGCAGAAAATTGCCGTCGACAACCCGCGCGCGACCTATCCGCGCCTCGGCGAGGCGCCACCCGGAGGCGATCGATGAGCCTGGACACATTGGACGACGTTCTGGTCGAGAGCAGAGGCGAGGCGCGCGCCGAGCGGCAGCGTCCGGCCCGCAGCACGATCGTCGACTGCGACGTCCACCCGACGGTGCGCAC
>JAGQJJ010000622.1 GCA_020430675.1 Myxococcales bacterium | reverse complement strand
TCAGCGGCGTGCCCCGCCGCGGCAGGTCATCGTCGTCTTCGCGCTCGCGGCGCGCCTTGGCTTTGGCGCGCTTTGCCTTGCCGCCATGCCAGGTGACTTCGAGCGTCTCGATGCGTTCGCCGCGGGCGTATTGATAGGGCAGGAGCGCCTCGACGGGCTCCAGATGGAACTCGCCGCGCACCAGCTCTTCGGCCCAGGGCAGGATGTCTTCGCGTCCCACGATGCGGAAGACCTGCCCCAAGCGCGGCGCGCGCACTTCGAAGTGATCGGTGCCCAGCTCGGGCAGCGGCCGCACGACCAATGAGACACGCAAAGGCACGCGGATGAGGCGGTCGTGCTGCACCGCCTTCAGCTCCAGCTCCAACGCCATGCGGGTCAGGTCTTCAAACCAGGTGTCTTCGTCGGGGTCAAGCGCGCCCGAGGCCAGCTCGTCGGCCAGCACCGCGGCGATCTCTTCGCGCAGCGCCGGCAGCGCGGGGCCGAAGGCGGCGTAGGCGGGGTGGGTCAGCACCGAGACGGTGTACCAGTCATTGGGGTGCTGGCGCAGGTACAGGTGGTAGCGTTTCTGCATGGCTCAGTCACCTCCGCGGCCGGCGCGCTGGCGGGCCAGCAGGCGGCGGGCGAGCACCTCGGCGAGTCCTTGCGCCGCGCTGGTGCCGCCGCTCAGGTCGACGCGCACGCCGGTCTCGGTGTCTTCAGCGACGCCGTCCCGGGCGCGGCGGCGCACCGGCAGCGGTGGCAGGGGGTCGACACCCGCCTCCCCTCGCCTTCGCGCGGCGCGCCAATCTTCGAGCGCGGCGTCGAGCGCCTGCAGATGCGCGAGGGCATCGTCGATGCCATCGGCGGCCTGCCAGACTTCATCGAGGCGCACCAGCGCGCAGACCAGATCGGGGCCGCGGTGCTCGAGGCGCAGGTGGTAGCCAACCTCGGCTTCGACCAGGGCCCGCATGCCATGGCCGCGGATGAACAAGGCATGGCCGGTGGGCGGCGGGTCATCCTCGCTCGGTTTGCGCGCCGGTGCCCACTGGCCGTCGCGGCGCTCCAGGGCCTCAAGGTCGCCCCACGGGTACCAGAGCTGATGATGGGCCGCAGCGAGCGTGCCGGCGAGCAGGCGGGCCTCGGGCGCGTCCGAGACGGGCAGAAGGCGCAGCAACGCAAATTCGGCTGGCAAATCCGCCACTTCGGCGCGCCACGCCGCGGCGGCGCAGCGGCGCTCCAGGTCGCGCAGCGCCTCGACGGCCTCGGCGAAGATGGCATCGCGCGTGATCACCATAGGCACCGCGGTGCCGACCACGCGGTCGCGGCGGTGCTTGGCGTTCCAGTTGCGCTCGAACCCGTGGTGCACGCTGATGGTCTCGACGACCTCGGTGTAGTCATAGCGGGCCAGATAGTCATCGCCGAAGGCATCGATGGCTTGCATCAACGCCGCGACCTCGGCCAGCACGCGGTTGGCGACTTCGAGGCCGGCCATCGCGGTGGCATCGAGTTGGCCGGCGTTGAAGGCATCGAGCAGCGCGCCACGGCGTTCGGTGAGCGAGGCCACGCCGGGGTGGGCCTGCAACGCGGTGAGGTCTTCGGCGAGCGCGGCGTACCGCGTCTGCAGCGCCGCCCAGTCGTCCAGCGGCGGCGGCGCGATGACTTCGACCACCGCGTCGTCGAGCGCCTGCAAGCGCAGGCCGATGTCATCACCGCTTCGGAACAGTTCGATGGTGGTCGTGCGATCGACCGGCTGGCTCACCAGATGATGGGCCAATGGCACCGTCAGCCGCTGTTCGAGCGCGCGGCGCAGCGAGCGGGCGCCGTAGCGGGGGTCGAAGCCTTGGTCGACCAGCAACTCGACGAGCGAGGGTTCCACCTCGACCATCACCCCGCTGCGCCGCAGGCCGCGGCGGCTCAGGATCTCGACCAGCGTGCGCTCGACCAGCGGGCCGAGCGACTCGCGGCCCAGGCTGCGGAAGGCGACGATGCGATCGATGCGGTTGAAGAACTCGGGGCGGAAGAACTCGGCCGCCTGCCGGAAATGCGCGTCCTGCCGGGTGCCGGTGGGCTCGGCGAAGCCCAGCGAGCGCTGGGCCTGCTTGACGCCCAGGTTGCTGGTCATGATGAGGATGGCATTGCAGAAGTCGGTCGTGCGGCCGGCGGCGTTGGTCAGGCGGCCCTCGCCGAAGACTTGCAGGAAGGCATCGAAGACCCGCGGGTGGGCCTTTTCGATCTCATCGAAGAGCACCACCGAGAAGGGTTGCTGCTCGACGCGGCGGGTCAGCTCGCCTTCGGGGCGCAGGCGGTCGCCGAAGAGGCGCGCCGTGGACCACGGGTCGCAGAACTCGCTCATGTCGAAGCGGATCAAGCGGTCGGCGGTGCCGAAGAGATACTCGGCCAAGGCCTTGCCGCATTCGGTCTTGCCCACGCCGGTCGGGCCGACGAACAACATGGTCGCGAGCGGGCGCTGCGGGTCGTCGAGGCCCTGTTGCAGCACGTTGACCACCTCGGCGGCGGCCCGCGCGGCAGCGGCCTGGCCGATGATGCGGCGCTGGAAGTGGGCCTCGATCTCGGCAAACGGGCGGGCTTGCTGCTCCCAGAGCACAAAACGCGGCAGGCCGGTCTGGCGGGCGAAGAAGTCGATGAGGCGCGGACGGTCGAGCAGGCGGCGGCCCAGGTCGTCACGCTCGATGTCTTGATGGTCGTCCACCAAACGCTGAAGCAATGAGACCGCCTTGCCGGGATGGCATCGCCGCCGCTGGAAGCGACGGGTCAAGGCCAGGATGCCATCCAACGCTTCGGGCGCCACCAGCGCGGGCTCGCGGGCTTCGATGGCGCGCACCGCGTGCACCAGCACCATCAGCGTCTCGGTCTCGCTTAGCTCGGGCACGGGCACGATCTGAAAGCGCGAGAAGAAGCCCGGCGCTTCATCGCGCGCGGCTTCGAGGCGCTCGGGCGTGCACTCGCCGATGACGCGCAGGTCGCCGGCGGCGAGGTGCGGTTCGAGGTACTGCGCGACGTGCGCGTCCGATTGCGCGGAGCGGCCGGTGTAGACCAGCGCCGGCAGATCGTCGACGTAGAGCACGTCGCGGCGGGCCTCCAGCTCGGCGACCATGTCCTTGCAGCGCTGCTCCCAGGCACCGACCATGCTCATGCCCGCGATGATGCGATTGCCATCGACCGCCCAGACATCGGTGCGTTCGTGCAGGGCGCGGCCCTCATCGGCCATGCGCCGCACCAGCGCGTTGACGATCGCGGTCTTGCCCACGCCCGAGGGCCCGTAGAGCACGCAGACCGGCGGCCCGTCGGTGCACCACGCCTCCAGCTCATCGAGCAGCGTGCGCCGCGCTGCGCCGAAGATGGTGGTCACAAGCGAGCCTCCGCAGATGACGGACGAACGATGCAGCATGCCGCGGGGCCGGGCCGGGTGCAACGTCGTGGCCGACGACGGGCGCGGGGTCGGCCGCGGGCGCGCGACGACACCTTGAACCGACGCCCCGGGTCCATCACGATGGCCCGCATGCAACTTGGAGCCACCGCGGTCCGCCAGCCATG
>JAGQJJ010000621.1 GCA_020430675.1 Myxococcales bacterium | reverse complement strand
GGCTTCGCGCAGGTTCGCGCCCTGCGCCGAGGCGTCCTGCAGGTTGGCCTCCGACAGATCGGCCCCCTGCATGTTGGCGCCGTCGGCGGTGGCGCCCTCAAGGTTCGAGCCGCCCATCTGGGCGTTCTCGAGGTTGGCACCGCTCACGTCGCTGCCGGCCATGTTGGTGCCCGACAGGTCGCTATTGCTCAGGTTCGCGCCCGCCAGGTTCTTGCCCGCCAGCGCCTCTTCGTCGCCCGCGAGACCCTGCGCGCCGGCCAGGTTGGCCCCGACCAGCGCGTCTTCGCCGGCCATGTCGAGGTTGCCGTTGCGGATCGCTGCCGCCAGCGTGTCGGAGCTCGCGCGCCCGTCGCCGCCGATCGAGGCCTGCACCCAAGGCGGCAGCGGGCCCTCCACATCCTGAAAGCGCGCCCCGTTGATATTGGCCCCGTCAAGCGTCGCCATGCCCAGCCTGGCCCCGGTCAAATCAGCGCTCGACAGATCGGCCCCCGCCAGGTTGGCGCCGGTCAGATCGGCCCCCAGCAGCTTGGCGCCGCGCAGGTTCGCGCCCCCGAAGCTCGCGCCGGCCAGGTTGGCCTCGCTCAGATTGATGCCGCTGAGGTTTGCGCCATCAAACAGCGCGTTGGTCAGGTTGGTGCCCGACAGGTCGGCGTTCTGCAGCACGCACTGGCGGAAGTCGGCGTTGACGGCGCTGCTGTCGGTGAAGACCAGGGCGCTCAGATCCTGGCCCGACAGGTTGGCGCCCGGCCCGATCATGCCCGACACGACAAAGTCGTAGTCATCGGGGAAGAACGTCGCGCGGTCGAAGATGGCGCCGCGCATGTCCTCCAGCGTCAGGTCGGCCTCGGTCAGGTCGCGGCCACGCAGGTCGATGCAGCCGCAAAGCTCATCGGGATACGGCCACTTGCAGCTATCGAGATCGCGGTTCTCGTCGAGGCACAGCTTGCAGACGCCGTCGGCGTCCTGCAGGAAGCCGGGGCGGCACACGCAGCGCAGGCGGCCCACGTCGCAGAACGAGTTGCCCGGGCACGAGCCGGCGGTGCAGCCGGCCTGCGAGCACACATTGACCGGATCGCCTTCGATCGAGTTGGCCCGAAAACACGTGCTGCCATCGGCGCAGGTCGTGCCCTCGGCGCGGCACACGGTGCGGCAGCGGCCGTCTTCGGTGCAGATGCCCGAGCGGCAGTCGCGCGAGCCCATGCAGTTCTCGCCGGTCTCGGCGCCGCCGCCGCCCGACGACTCATCATCACAGCTCGGAGCCAACGCCAGCGTCAGCAGCAGCGCGAGCGCGAAGCCGCGCCGCGCGTTGAAGTGCTCCATCGTGACCCCCCTGCCCCGCGTGGGCGGGGCGCCGCGGCGTGGTTTCAGCGACCTTCGGTGGCCTCGGCCTCGTCCACCCCGCCGCCCTGTTCGACCGGCGCCAGCTCTTGCCCCGACTTGGGGTTGACGTCGCTGATCGGCTCGTTGCGCAACAAGAATTTGTCGATCTGGTCGTTCTGATCCAGCACTGCCCCGAGCACCAGCGAGCGCTGCCCACGCTCCTTCGCTTTGTCGCTCGGGAAGCGGGCGATCACCTGGGCGACCAGCACCCGTAGCTCCCACTGAAGGCGCGCGCGATCCTCCAGCACACGGTCGAAGCCGGCCCCCTTCTGCCCCGACTCAAGCGCCCGTCGCAGCGCCAGATGCGCTTCGCGCACCACGCCGACGTGCTCGCGCAGGTTCAGCAGGTCCAGCTCGTCGGCATACTCATCTTCCAGCTTCTGCATGACCGTGAGCACATGCTCGATCTGCGCGGCGTACTCGCGGTTGATGACCTCAAGCGGCCCCTCGGGGAAGACCAGCGCCGCGATCTTCTCGATGGCCGCCTGCGCCTGATGGCCGTCCATCAAGTGCCGCAAGCTGTCGAGCTGCCCGTGAAAACCGCTCAACCGCGAGTCGGCGATCTGGTCGGCGGCGCGCAGGGCGTACACATACGAGCGGGCCCCGCGCAGCGCGGCGAGCCACGCCTGCTCGCCCTCGAAGGTCTTGACCGCCTGATCGCGCACCCGCTCGACCACCGGCCGGAGCGTGTCGAACTCGGCGTCGCGAATATGCGAGAGCGTGACCTCCATCGCAAAAGCCACGCGGCCGGGCGGCAGAACGTGCAGGTTGACCAGCTCGTCGACGCGGTCGGCCGGGCCGCCGCCGGTCTGGTACTTGAAGCGCAGCGTGCGCCGATCGACCGCGTCGATCGCCAGCGTGCGCAGCTCGGCAAACGCCTCGGGCCGCCCCGTCTGGGCCAGCGCCTCGACCGCCGCCCGGGTCAATGTGCGGATCAGCTCGCGGCGCAGCACCGCATCGATCGGCCAGCGCGCGCTGCGCTTGACCCAGCTCAGCGGCCGGCTCGCGGTCAGCAGATAACCCAGCGCCTGCTCGGCCGTCGCCGGTTCATGGCCTTCGAGCACGATATTGCCGATGGCGGTGAAGGCGTGCTGCAGGACAAACTGCTCCTCGCCCAGCGCATACTCATGGGCGCGGTGCTCGATGAAACCGCGGATGCGCGCGAAGGCGACCTCGGTGCCCACGAAGCCCGACACGCGCAGCGCCGCGTCCCAGCAGGCGAAGGTCTTCTCGTTGTCGAGCACGTCCCACACCTGATCGAGCGGCCGCTTTCGCCGCTCGACGCCCTCCTCCTCCGCCGGCATGCGGGCGTCCTCGGCGCGCAGTTGTTCGCCGATGCGTTTGGCCACGCTGTCGGCGATGTTCTGGTCGCGCGGACATTCGAACAGCTTGACGGGCGGCCCTTGACGGTCAGGCCCCCCGCCGCACCCCCAGAGCGCCGCGAGCGCCAGGCCCATGAAAAGGCCGCGTCCGCGCCGGATCTCCGGCTTCGATCGGGTTCTTGAGTTCTCCACGGGCACGATTATCTCCAGGCGGCAGGGTTCGCGCCACGTCGCAGTCAACAACGGCCCTTCGTGGGGCCACGACTTCGGTCACAACGCAAGATACCGCTTGCGCTGAACGACGTTTGCCGGCTTGATCAAAGAGCGATGCGAAGCGAGGACACGAATCGCCCGGGGGGTGAAGGATGAGGTTCGTCCTGCGAAAGGGCGGGCAGTCCTTCCTTGTCTTCTCTCGGGATCGGTTCCTCGAGCTCGATACGCTGGAGCGTGCGGTCGACTTCCTGACCGATTACCTGCTCTCCCCCGACAACCTGCGTGCCCTTCGCCGCGCCATCCTCGACGACGCGGTGCGCATCCACCTGCTCGGCCTCGACCTCAGCGAGCTGATCGAGCACGTCGGGCGCCTCATGTTCGACGGCGAGCTGCGCTTCCTGCTGAACCCGCGCGACATGACGCCCTGGCGTTGGGCCTTCCCCCACACGCCGAGCTTCCCGTCCGAGCAGAGCGAGGGCAAGGCCGAGGCCAAGTCGCTGACCGGCGAGGCCGACAAGGGCGAGGACAAAGAGCCCGAGTACGAGGACATCAAGCCCGAGCCGGTCGTGCCGCCCGAGTTCCCGCGCATGGCCAAGCGCGAGTCCGACGCGATCGACCT
>JAGQJJ010000620.1 GCA_020430675.1 Myxococcales bacterium | reverse complement strand
CGAGCGACGCCGACCATCCGCTGGCCCACGCCGAGCGCATGCATGACACCGCCATCCGCGATTGCGAGTGGGAGGCGCTCGCGTTTGAGGCGCTCGGTGGCCATTACCTGGGCGACGCCTGGTCGATGGGCCATATGTGGCAACGCTGGGGCACCCCGAACTTCGCGCCGACCATCGACGGCCGCGTGCGCGCGCAGCTCGTGGCCATGGTCTCGGGCCTCGAACACGGCTGGCGGGCGGTCATCGAAGGCGACCCGGCCTTCTTCGTCGCCGCGGCCGATCCCTTCGCGCTCGCGACCCTGCCCCACGACCAGCTCTGCTTCCCCGGCGCCATGGCCGACACCCGCCTCCTGCCCACCGCCGAGTACAGCGTCGACGAGTACGAACCGCCGCGCTGGGCCTATCCCGGCGTCGCGATGCAGCCCATTCGCGGCGGCGGCGACATGTACCTCTTCCCCTGCCGCGCCAAGGTGGTCTACCCCCTCGTCGGCGGCGTGCAGGAGCAGCCGCTGCCCGCCATCACCACCTCGGCGGCGCTGCGCCCGCATTACGCCCGCATGATGAGCTGCCTCACCCGCGGCATGGCCGAGGTCTACGCCGCGGGCCCCCAGACCATCGGCCCGGTCGACCCCCTGATCCTCGACCCGGCCGTCGACTCGTCGACCAGCGACCTCTGCTGGAACCAGCGCGCGACCAACCGCGCGATGTACCTGGGGCTGGGCATCAGCGCGTGGCGCGACTCGCGCAGCCCGGTGGTGCAGACGGCCTTCAATGCCATCCCGGTCCGCTTCTTCAACTTCGACGAGCGCTATGGCTTCGGCGACGTGGGCGTGGCCGCCAACGCGGCCAGCGCGCAGCTTCAGATCGAGCTGGGCCAGATCGCGTTCTCGATGACCCGCGAAGCCCTCCGCAACCCGAATGGCACCGACGTCGCCGACATGCAATGGCCCCAGCTCGCCTCGCTGCTCGACCGCGCGCCCAATGGCACCTACGCGCAGCTCATCGATCGCGACCTGGTGGCCTACCTCGAACGCGCCGATCCGACGGTCTGGGCGGCGTCGACCGAGCAGGAATGCGTCAATGACAGCGGCTGCGACCCGGGTCATTACTGCGGCCGGGGCATGACCGAGGTCGCCGGCCTTGGCCGCTGCGTGCCTTATGAGGCCTCGTTTCTGCGCGCCCTGCGCCGCGCCGAGGCGCCCAATTGGTGTCGCCAGACCACGCTGGCCGACATCGAGCTGGCCGTGCGCAACTGCGGCAATGGCAGCGGCGGCGGCGGCGTCTGCGCGGCCTGCGCCGAGCGGATCCTGCCCTTCCTGCGCAACGCGTGCGACGAAGCCAGCCATCGCCCGACCGTGCCCGGGCCCGACGACCCGAGCACCGGCGACCATCGCTCGCTGTGCGACGTCTACCAAGAGGCCGGCCTGGTGCCGCCCGAGATCACGCCGCCCGCGGTCTATTGGCCCTATGACCCCAACGAACCCGAGGCGCTGGAGCGCGCCGCCCGCGCCCTCTGCGAAGACTGGCGCCCGCCCGATCAACCCGCGCAGACGGACTATATGCCAGTCGATACGCCGCCCGCCGAGGCGGAAGCGATCGGCCCCGACCCGGTGAGCGAAGAGTATGGCGTCTGCGGGTCGAGCACCCATACCCGCTGGTGGCGCTTTCAGCTGCCCATCGGCGTCACGCTGCGCCGGTTTGTCGCCCGCACGACGCCGTTGACCGACGGGCTCGGCCAGCAGCACCTCGCCGCCCTCGAAGACATCGAGCTGAGCGCCTTCACCGGCCCCGACTGCGACGTGCCCTGGCCGATCGAAGCCGAGCGGGTCGAAGACGAGCTGCGCCTGCTGATTCGCAAGAACACCGATGAACCGCTCGACTTCTGCGTGCGGGTGCGCACGCGCGACCCCGAGCTCTGGTCCAACGTGACCCTGGAGCACTTCGAACCGCCCGGCTGCACCCTGTCGAGCGGCACATCGAGCCATTGCCTGCGCCGCCCGGATGGCACCCTGCTTTGCTGGGGGCGCAACGCGGGCAATACCATCACCCCGCAGCACGAGAACGTCATCCCCAGCCCGGTCGTCAAGCCGGCGCCCGGCCCCGTCCGGCAGATCAGGCTCGGCCCGAACTTCCATCACTGCCTGGTCACCGAGGCGCACGTCGGCTATTGCTGGGGCTATAACAGCTTCGCTCAGCTGGGCACTGGCGTCGGCACGCTCAACCAGAACATCGTGCCCAATTATCAGCGGGTCACGGTCATGGCGGATCTGATCGATCTGCAACCGGGCAATGATTTCACCTGCGGCCTCACCGGCGGCGGGCAGGTGATGTGTTTCGGCGACAACCTGTCGGGCGAGCTGGGCCGCGACCTGACCCCCCGCGGCGGCTGCGCGGTGGGGTGGTTCCCCGACCCGGCGCCCGGCTGCGAAAACAACGTGCGCGCCGACGCGGCGCCCGTGCTGTTCAACGACGGCGCCGGGCCGCTCTTGCCCCTCGACGACGTGGTGCAGATCGCCATCGGCGACTTTCATGGCTGCGCGCTGCGCGCGGACGGCGGCGTGTACTGCTGGGGGGCCAACAGCAACGGCGAGCTGGCCCGGCCGAACCTGAACTTCGCGGTGCATGCCCTGCCGGTCGAGATGATGACCGACGCCGGGCCAGCGCTGCTCGACGATGCCATCGCGATCTCTTCGGGCTACCAGGGCAGCTGCGCGGTGCGCGCCGATGGCACGGTCTGGTGTTGGGGCCACCTCAAGACGCTGCTGCAACCCGATGTGGCCGAGCCCGATCACTTCGCCGTGCAGGTGCCGGGCGTCAGCGATGCCTTCAAGGTCACCAATCGCCTCGACGTCGGCTGCGCGGTGGATGTCTATGGCTTCCTGTGGTGCTTCGGCGCCAATCGCAGCTTCGCGGGGGTGCAGTTCGGGGGCCTGGGCAATGGCACGGGCGTCGACTCGCCGGTGGGCGTGCTCGCCGAGGTCTTCCCGGTCACCGACGTCGAGGCCGAGTTCACCATGCTCGCGCTCACCGAAGACGGGCGGGTCTGGGCGTGGAGCGCCAATAATTATGGCAATCACGCCAGCGGCTTCAGCGACAACGCGATGCACCTGCTGCCCGCGCCCACGCCGGTCGTCTGCGACGGAGGCGCGCCATGAGCCGCCGGCTTTGCTGGATTGCGCTGTGCGCGTTGGCCCTGGCCGGCTGCGATGACACGGCGGACAAGGCGCCCGTCGACGCAACGGCCGTTGACGGTCGGGCACCCGATCGAGACCCCGAACCAGACGCCCGGCTTGACGCCGCCCCCGATGCCATGCGCGATGCCATGCGCGATGGCATGCGCGACGCCGCGCCTGATGCCATCGCCGATGCCATCGCCGACGCCACGGCCGATGCCATCGTCGACGCTTGCCCGGCCAACCCCTGCGGCGGCTGCGCGCCGCTGCCCGCCGCGCCAGACGACCCCTGCGGCTGCGACACCGGCACCTACGTCTGCGCCGGCCCCGACGCGCTCGACTGCCAGGGCGCCGACCCGCGCGCAACAA
>JAGQJJ010000619.1 GCA_020430675.1 Myxococcales bacterium | reverse complement strand
CGGCCGACATGGACGGCGACGGCGTGCCCGACGTGGCGCTCGGCGCCGACGAGCCGCCGAACCGCCTTGATTGCATCCGGACCTTGCTCTGGCGCCTGCCCGCCCCGGTGGGCGTGCTTCAAGCGCTCACCGAGCCCTTCGAGCCCGTGCCCGTGCACCCCGCCGCGCCCGTCGAGCGCGCCATCGCGACCGCCGGCCAATGGCTCGACCGCGTCGTCGTTCGCGTGCGCCTCGAAGGCTCCGCGATCGGCAACGCCACCCTGGCCCTCACCGCGCCCGACGGCACCGCCCTCCCGCTGGCCCCGGTCGTCGGCGCCGGCGCGGCGGTGGTGCAGGTCGTCGAACGCCCCGACGCCAACGCCAACCGGGCCCTCGCCGCCCTCGCCGGCCGCTGGATGCCCGCCGGGGCGTGGACGCTGACCGTCACCAACAACGGCGCCGAGGACTTCGACCTGGTCGACTTCACTGTCGTCACCCACGGCCAGTTCACCCGCGCCGCGCCTTGAGGCCCGATCGCGCCGCCGCGGTCAGATCAGGTCGAGGGGGTCGAAGCCGCCCAGGGTGACCGATTTGCGAGGCCCCGCCGTGCCCCTGTTTCCTGGCCACGACATTGCCCCAAAGGCGATGCCCGGGTCGCAGATCGGCGCCCCCCCCGGGGCTGGCCCGTCGCCTTCCCGCGCGCAGTGCCTTGTCAAAGCGGCGAAAGTCGGCCAAGACCTTGCCGAACCGAAGCCGACCGCCCCGCGACGGAGCCGCCCATGCGCCAAGCCCATGCCTCGATCCAGCGCCCGCCGCGCTCGGGTCCGCGCCGCTGCCTCGGGGTGGCCGGCGCGCTGCTGCTCGCGTTGGGCCTGCTCGTCGCTTGCGACCCCGAGACGAGCGACGCGCACGACGTCGCCAAGCCCGCCGACACGCTCGACGGCGCCTTCGCCGACATCGAAGCGCCCGATCCGCGCGACACCGGCGAAGACCCCGGCGCGGCCGACGCGGGCCCGCCCCCCGTTGACGGGGCGGCCTTCGCGTTTGGCAGCCATCGAGGCCAGCCCATCGCCAACGCCTTGCACGTCGGCCGCCCGCAGGCCGAGCTCGACGCCGTCACCGCCGCGTTCTACGACGCCTGGAAGGCGCGCTACATCGCGCCCGGCTGCGCCGCGGGCGAGCGGCGCGTGCGCTCATCGCCGGCCACCGAGGCCTTCACCGTGTCGGAAGGCCAGGGCTACGGCCTGCTGGCGGCGGTGATGATGGCCGGCCACGATCCCGAAGCGCAGGCGTTGTTCGATGACCTGTTTCGCTACGCCGCCGCCCACCCGAGCCACCTGACCCCCGGGCTGATGGCCTGGGCCCAGGACGAGGCGTGCCGCGACATCGAGGGCGCCGACGCCGCGACCGACGGCGACCTCGACATCGCCTACGCGCTGCTGCGCGCCGACCGGCAATGGGGCAGCGACGGGGCCATCGACTACGCCGCCGAGGCGCGGACGCGCATCGCCGCCATCCTGGCCGGCGAAGTCCACCCCGAGGGCACCGTGCTGCTCGGCGACTGGGTCGACCCCGGCGACGCCTACGCCGAGGGCACGCGCATCTCCGACTTTCTGCCGGGCCATTTTGCCGCCTTCGCCGCAGCGACCGGCGAACCGCGCTGGACGGCCGTGCTCGACCGCGCGCTGGCGATCGTCGCCCATCTGCAAGGCGAGCACGCGCCGGCGACCGGCCTGCTGCCCGACTTTGTCGTCGACGCCCTGACCGACGCGCCCGCGCCCGCACCCGCCGACTGGCTCGAAGGCGCCCACGACGGCCACTACGGCTGGAACGCCTGCCGCGCGCCCTGGCGCCTCGGGGTCTACGCCCTGTTCAGCGGCGACGCGCGGGCCCGACGCGCGGTGGGCGCCATGACCCGCTTCATGCGCGAGGCGACCCACGAAGATCCCGGGGCCATCCGCGCGGGCTATCGGCTCGACGGCCGCGCCTTCGGCGACGGCACTTCGATGGCCTTCACCGCGCCGTTTGCGCTGGCGGCGATGCTGCCCGAAGAGAGCAGCCAGGCCTGGCTCGACGCGCTCTGGGCCGAGGTCGCCGCCGCCGAGCCCGAGGAGTACTTCGGCGACAGCATCAAGCTGCTGGCCCTGATCACGCTGTCGAACAACGGATGGATCCCATGAGCCGTCTTCGCCTGCCCCCCACGAGCATGCTGCTCTGCGCCGCGTGGCTTGTCATCGGCTGCGCGGACGAGGCCATGACGGCGGACGACGCGGTCGTGCGTCCTGACCTGGGCGGCCCCGATGCGGCGGGGCCACCCGCCCGCGACGCGGAAGCGCGAACCGACGCCGACAACGCCGCCGACCAGGACGCCCCGGCGCCGGACGCCCGACCGACGTTCGACGCGGGCCCGGCGCCCGATGCGCGCCTGCCGCCCGATGCCGCACCCGCCGATGCGATGGCCCCCGACGCCGCCACCGCGTCGGCGTCGAAGCGCTCGACGACGCATGAAGCGCCGCCGCTCGCGATGCGCAACGCCTGCGGCGTGCTCAGCTATGGCCAGTACGCCAACCGAGGCGCCAACGAGCCCGCCGTGCACCGCCTGCCCGACTTCTCGTACGCCGGCTACCGCGGCGGCGGCGTCGCCCTGCCCGACCTGCCCACCGTCGCCGAGTTGGAGGGCCCCAGCGGCGGCGACGATCGCGCCCGCATCCAGGCCGCGCTCGACGCGCTCGCCGACCGCGCGCCCGGCCCCGATGGCTTCCGCGGCGCGCTGCGCCTGGGCCGCGGCGAGTGGCGCGTCGACGGCACGCTCTATCTACGCGGCCGCGGCATGGTGCTGCGCGGCGACGGCCAGGGCCGCCAGGGCACGCGCATCGTCGCCACGCGCGCCGAGCAGCACGACCTGATCGTGTTGCAGGGCGAAGGCCGCGGCCTCGGCGAAGTGGCGGGCACGCGGCAGCGCATCACCGACGCGCGGGTGCCGGTGGGCGCGCGCCAGTTCACGGTCGCGTCCGCCGTCGGGTTCGCCGTGGGCGACGTCATCGGCGTCGAGCGCACGCCCAACCAGCGCTGGATCGACACCCTCGACATGGGTCAATGGGGCTGGACGCCCGCCTCCTACGCCATCGCCCACGAGCGGCGCGTGGTCGCCGTCGATGGCGATCGGCTCACCGTCGAGGCGCCGCTGGTCGACGCAATCGAAGACCGCTTCGGCGGCGGCGCGGCCTTTGTCGCCGACGTCTCGGGCCGCATCAGCGACGTCGGCGTCGAAGACCTGCGCCTCATCTCAACCTTCGCCGGCCCCGAAGACGGGCCCACGGCTGGAAGGCGGTGCGGCTCAGCCAGGTGCGCGACGGCTTCGTGCGCCGCGTCACCGTCGAGCACTTCGGCTACGCGGCGGTCAGCATCGAAGACGCAAGCAGCTTCAACACGGTCGAAGAGGTCGCCATGCGCGCCCCGGTCTCGCAGATCACCGGCGGCCGGCGGTACTCGTTCAACGTCTCATCGGGCACCGGCAACCTCTTCCAGCGGTGCTACAGCGCCGACGCCCGCCACGACTTCGTCAGCGGCGCGCGCACCA